>DATGXR010000173.1:0-3899 GCA_035298825.1 Bacteroidota bacterium | reverse complement strand
CTCGACGGAGAGCGCCTTCTCGTTCACGTTCACCGCGCCCACGCGCCGGCATCCGTCGCGGAATTCCGCAAGCAGCGATTCGATTTTCGGATTCACTGCGAAACCGCTGCCCGAGCGCAACACGATTCCGTCTTCTCCTTCACCAATCACCTTCGCCTGTTCGAGCGCTGCATACATCAGCGGAAGCCGCGCCGCCCGAACGCGCGCCAAATACTCCGGCTCGGAGCGTACCGCCGACTCGGCCTCGTCGAAGAGCCGCGAATACCGCTTCATGAGACCGGGCGTGAGAAATGTTTTCATCTCCACAACCGGATTGTCATAGATCCACAGATTGCCGCCCGAGGCGATGAGCGAATCTCTCATCAGATCGATGTACGACCTGATGGGCGCTGCCGCCTTGCCGTAATATCCGGAAAGGAAATCGTTCATCACCGAATCGATGTTCACATCCGGATTCCACAACAGCTTGGCGATAAGATATGTGCGAAGCTCGCTGAATTCGCATCCGGGATTCCGTCCCTGTCCCTGTTGAAATTGCATCTGCGTTTTATAGCGGGCGAAGAATTGGATGTTCGGCTGCAGCACGTGCAGATTCGGAAACGGACTGACCAAGCCCGTGAATTGCACCACGTAGTCCCAGAGGAAAATATTGTCGGTGAGCCGGCACCAGTCTTTCATATCGCGGACGAATCCGTTGCGGATGGTGTCGGTTTCAAGCGGGAGTGTTCTCATGCATTCGATCGTGCAGAGCATGATATTGACGTTCTTCTCGGGTCTGATCGTACGCGGGGCTTTGCGCGAATACAGATAGGCAAGCGTCGAGATCGTCTTCTCGGGAAATTCGCGCGCCACCTTGTTCACGAATTCAAGGATCGATCCCGATTGCGCCTCTTCGCGCGCGTCGATTGCCGCACAGTCGGGACACTGGCAATACGCCACGTTGTCGTTCTGTGAAACAGACCAGAGCGTCGCCTCCGGCTTCAGCTTCATACGCCGGCGCAGTTCGCGGACCACGATCGTGAACACATCGGGATTGCTCAGGCAAAGCTGCTCCTTCACCCTGAGCCCGTTGCGCAGCGCAAAATATTCTGGGTGCTCCTTGAAATACCGCTCGGGCGGCACAAGCGTATGAAACGTGTGCACGAAGAGTCCCCACTGGGGATCGGATTCGTTTTGTTTCAGATCCTTGTGCCAACGGCGATATTCAGGATCGTCGAGTTCCCACGAATTGATCGAGCGGTGAGTGAACACTGGATTCTCTGTTCGATCGATCTTCCCAGACACGATGACTGTTCGCCGCTTCGGTACGATCTTCACACTGGCGGAATATTTTCTGCATCCGAGTTCCTGTTCAAGAAACGAGTAGACGCCGTTGATGACGCCTGTTTCGCCCTTGCCCGCGAAAAATAATCGGCTGCCCCTGGTCCGGATTGAAAATCCGCCGTCCCGCGTGATCGATGAGAACCAGGCGGGACGCGTACGCGCTGTGGCGCCGATCACGACCTCGAACTTCGATGCCGGTACGCGATCGTTCACGATCCGAAGATCCGCGCCGGAGATTTCTTTGAGATGGCGCTGCAATTCTCCCGCCGCGACGGAATCCGACGCGGTCGCCGCGTGCGAAAGCACGATCGCATACCGGCTCGTCCCTTCCGAGACTAGCGTGAGCGGCTTGACCGTCGATTTTCCGCCAAGCGCGCATGAAACGCACAGCACGAGGAGAATCAATTGCTTCATTGTGTGACCAGCGTCATTTTTATTTCAATGCACCGGCGACGAAGTTCGCTGAATGTGTTATTTACCATACAGCGGCCCGAAGTTCGCACAGGCGCGGAAGTCGGCCCCTTCCAAGTCGGTCGTTCCGAATGCAGACCATGCGCTCGGCCTGAATAGCTTTTCTTCATTCACATTATGCATGCACACGGGAATCCTGAGCATTGAGGCGAGCGTGATGAGCCTGTCTCCGATATGCCCGTGGCTGATCGCGCCATGGTTGGCGCCCCAGTTAGCCATCACCGAGTACACATCGCGGAAGGCGCCGCTGCCCGTGAGCACCGGCACAAACCATGTCGTGGGCCAGGTCGGACTCGTACGCTTCTGAAGGATCGCATCCACATCCTTCGGCAGATCGACCGTGAAGCCTTCGGCAATTTGCAGCACCGGTCCCTGGCCCTCAATCAGATTCACGCGGCTCATCGTGACCGGCATGCCGCCTTCGCTCAAAAATTGCGACGAGAATCCGCCACCTCTGAAATATTCCTTCTCGGCCGGACACCATTGTGTGGCCTTGAGGCAGGCTTCGACTTCACGCTGCGAAATATTCCAGAAGGGCTTCATGGCAGGCTTGCCATTCTGCCGCTGCTTACCCGTGCCGTCGAGCGTCGTTGCGCCTGAATTGATGAGGTGAATGACTCCGTTCTTCGCCAATCCGGTAAGCGTTTTGCCTGTGACGCGCTTCACGGAAGCGGGACTCCAATACGTGCGCACGTCCGAAAAAATTTGCGCCGTATCGGTCAACAAATGTCCGAAGAGCATCGCCGCTCCGTTCAAACTGTCATTCTCTGTGGCCATCACGTAGGCTTCGCGGATGCCGTTCCAGTCGAATGACGAATTCAAAATCGCCTCTTGGAAATCGCCGTTGGGCGAATGATCCGTCCAATGACGCTGTCCCTGGAATCCCGACAGGATCGCATTATGTCCGAGCGACTCTTCAACGAATCCGAGCTCGGCAAGTTTCGGATTTCCCACCATGAGGTCGCGGCAGATGATCGCCATCTTCACGACTGTCTTCCATTCAAGATCTTTGCGCTCGCGGCTCGATGGCTCCCGATTGACATCCGGACCTTCCTTGCAGTACTTCTTCGTCCACGCCATGGCAGCATCGTATTCCTGGCGATCGAAAATGTTCTCCTCGATGCGGCGCGTGATCTCGCTCATATCGACCGACTCGTACCGCATGCCGAGATACTTCCGGAAGAACGATGGATCGACAACCGAACCGGCGATTCCCATCGAAACTGAACCGATCGCGAGATAGGATTTTCCTCTCATCTCGGCCACGGCAAGTCCGGCCTTTGCGAATGTGAGAAGCTTCTCGCGCACATCCGCAGGAATCGCCGTCGCATTTTTATCCTGGACGTCGCGTCCATAGATGCCGAAAGCAGGAAGTCCCGCCTGTGAATATCCGGCAAGCGCGGCGGCCAGATACACGGCGCCCGGTCGCTCTGTTCCATTGAATCCCCAGACCGCTTTCGGAATCAACGGATCGGAATCCATCACTTCAGTCCCATAGCACCAGCACGGCGTCACTGTGAGCGAGACGCCAACGCCTTCGCGCGCGAATTTTTCGGCGCACTCGGCCGCTTCTGCAATGCCACCGATGCACGTATCGGCGATGACACACTCGACAGCCATGCCGTTTGAATGACGCAGTTCGGCGCTCAACAACGCTGCCGCGCTCTGCGCCATGCGCATCGTCTGATCTTCAAGCGATTCCCGCACGCCTTTTCTTCGTCCGTCAATGACCGGGCGAATACCGATTTTGGGAAGACTTCCTCTGAGCCGTTTTGTCGAATGGGTATCCATGATGTCCTTTTTCGTGTGTAAGTGCCGACCCGGTGGATTTTATAAAATGCCGAATACGAGCTAATTTGATGGTTTTTGGGGGAGCGTTAGTTTATTTTATTAACGAATAAACTGATAATAACATAAAATTTTTCGGTAATCAAGTCAAAATATTTTATTTATTCCCTTCCGAAGGCGGGATCGCCGACAGCACCTGCCGGCCGAGGCATTCGATGAACGGCCGACTCACCAACAACGGGGCAGTCATCTCAAAATATTCGATGCCGAGTTTCCTGGCCTGATGCTTTGCCTCGATGTTGATTTCCGATAGCGTT
>DATGXR010000172.1:0-2280 GCA_035298825.1 Bacteroidota bacterium | reverse complement strand
TACAAGCGCACACAACGGAAGAAAGAGGTAATTGTTATGGTTGTTGTTGTTGAACATAATGCCACGGAGCCGATGATCGATGACATCATCAAAGTGTTGAACGATTTCGGGTTCGACGTCCACCGCTCCACGGGGATGAATCAGACAGTCCTGGGCGCGATCGGCGTGCAGCCCGATTTCGATTTGCGTCAGTTGGAAGTGCTGCCCGGCGTGGCCCGCGTCTATCGCATTACCGAGCCCTACAAACTTGCCAGTCGTTCGTTCCATCCCGAGCCAAGCCGGATCTCGTTCGACAACGGGAAAGAGATCGGCGGAAAAAGCGTCGTCGTGATGGCCGGCCCATGTTCGGTTGAAAGCGAAAAGCAGATTTTCACGATCGCCGAACTCGTGGCAAAGAGCGGCGCGACATTTCTGCGCGGCGGAGCGTATAAACCCCGCTCATCGCCATATGCGTTCCAGGGAATGGGACTCGAGGGATTGAAGCTTCTGCGCCGCGCAGCCGATGCATTCGGACTCAAGACCGTTACAGAAGTGATGGACAGCTCGCAGATCGAATCGGCGATCGAATACGCCGATATCATCCAGGTCGGCGCGCGCAACATGCAAAACTACACGTTCCTTCGCGAACTTGGAAAAATTTCAACGCCGGTGATGCTCAAGCGCGGATTGTCGGCGACGTTCGAAGAGTGGCTGATGTCGGCCGAATATATTCTCTCGGGCGGCAACAAGAGCCTCATGCTGTGCGAGCGGGGCATCCGGACGTTCGAGCCCTCGACGCGCAACACGATGGATATCGGCGCGATCCCGATGATCCACTCCAGAAGCCATCTGCCGGTGATTGCCGATCCGTCGCACGGCATCGGCATCCGGAACAAGGTGATGCCCATGGCGCGCGCCGCGGTGGCCGCAGGCGCTGACGGCATCATCGTTGAAGTGCACCACGATCCCGATCACGCAAAATCGGACGGCGCACAGTCGCTCTTTCCCGAGCAGTTCTCGGAAATGATGACGCAGCTGCGATCGATCGCCGAAGTCATCGGAAGATCCATCTCATGAGCGCCCGCGCCGCGCGTGCGCGCGCAACGAAGAGTTCGCCGGCAACGCATGCGCCGGATGCGACACAACAGGAAACGATTCGCTCTGTCGCAATCATCGGTCTTGGCGTGATCGGAGGATCGCTTGCGCTGGCGATACGAAGAGCGGATCCGACGATCACGATCATCGGCTATGCGCGCGAAAGAGCGCTTGAAGCGGCGCGTACACGATCGATTGCCGATGTCTATACTGGCGACGTGACGGAAGCGGTGCGCACGGCCGATTGTGTGTTTGTCTGCACGCCGGTGCATACGATTCTTGATCTGCTGCCGGAGATTGCACGCGTGGTGAAGCCGCAGACGATCGTGACCGATGTCGGGAGCACGAAGGAAGCCGTCTGTTTGTATGCAAAGAAGCTGTTCAGGCGAAACGGTATTTTCATCGGCGGGCATCCGATGGCGGGATCGGAAGGAAGCGGCATCGGGTATGCCGATGCGCTGTTGTTCCAAAATGCGGTGTACGTGCTCTGCCCGGTCTCGGCCAGGCCCGAAGCCTCGCGCAGACTTGCCATGCTTGTCCAATCGTTCGGCGCCCGCGTGTTCTTGATGAAGCCGGGTGAGCATGACCGGATCGCCGCATGCATCAGTCATGTGCCCCAGCTCGCGGCGGTCGCGTTGATGCAGACAGCCGGCAAAAAGAACGAAACCAACGGCGCATATTTGCAGCTGGCCGCAGGCGGCTTCCGCGATATGACACGCATCGCCTCGAGTCCCTACGGCATGTGGAATGACATTCTCGCCACGAATTCCCTCCAGATCAAGCGGGCGCTCTCGGATCTGCAGGCGGTGCTCTTTCGGTTTGAGCGGCAACTCGGAGACCGGAATTTTTCGGCCTTCAACCGGGATTTCACGAAGGCAAAAACATTGCGCGATCGCATTCCGAAGAACGTCAAGGGATTTCTTGCGCCGTTGTTCGATGTGTATGTGAGCGCCGAGGACCGTCCGGGCATTCTGGCCACGATCACATCGGCACTTGCGCGCGCCGGTGTGAACATCAAGGATATCGAACTGCTGAAAATCCGCGAGGGGGAAAGCGGCACGTTCCGACTCGGATTTGAATCCGAAGCCGCCGCCGAATGCGCCATCACCGTGCTCGCCAAAAAGAAGATCAAGGCGGGACGCTGATCGCAACGTCGCCGTGAGGAATCGTAAGAGAAAGAACGAGTGTGCGTATGAAACAGATATT
>DATGXR010000171.1:0-2394 GCA_035298825.1 Bacteroidota bacterium | reverse complement strand
GGGATCCGAGATCGTGACGGCCGGCGCCGGTCCTGCTGCATCCGGATCGAGTGTGTATGTCGTGCCGCCATTAGAATTTCGCGTTTGAGCAATCGAAGAGCCATCGGCGCCGAATGAACGGAAGTCAAATGAGCCGGGGTGCAGGAATTCCTTGAAATTGCTGAAGTTGGCGGATGAGATAAACGGCTGCATGAACAGCTGCAGACTCAGCGCCGGAGTGAATGTCCAATTCAACCGAATGTTCGTCGAGAGCGTGGTCTGATCCATATCCGAAAAGAGGTAGCGCTTACCGAATGTCGAGACTGCAAGCGGATCGGCGATCGGATTCTGCGAATTGCCCACCCACTGGGCAGCAGTAAAATAGCGTGAAAGACCGGGGCCGATCGAAAAGTTGATATTCGGTGAGGGCTTATATTCAAGCGTGAGGTTCGACTGGATCTGTTCACCACCTCCGCCGATATAGGCGTCGCCGTCAACGCTGACGACAAATTTTTTGCGTGTGTCTGAGGTGAAGCCTCCAAAATATTCGCGCCCGATCGGATTGAGCATCTTCGGTCCGCCGCGCGTGGCGCGCATGTCGTACGAGTACGGGTTGTATGCCATCCCCGCATAGAGATTCCAAAAACTCGTCAGCTCAAGATTTCCGCGCATCCACCATCCTCCCCACTGACGTGTCCCGCCGAAGTCCTTGCTTTCGAAGAGCGCGGTAAGGATCTGAGCCGACTGATAGTACGACGTGGGATCGGTCCAACGGTATCCGACACCGAGGTGATAATTGATGATGTCGGTGTGCCACAAAAAACCCATATCATTCAAATCGAACGAAGGTGAAATGACCCCAAACGCCGCATTCAGAAAAACGGATCCCTTCTGCTTGTTCATCGTGATGCGTGTCGCATAGCCGGTCATTGATGAGGCCGAACTGTCGATGCCCAGATATCCCGCATCGGGACGCTGGAAGTAGTGACGCGAACTGCTCTGCAGCGCGAGCATCCGTTCACGATTTCCCGTGACGTGCGAGAATCCCGCCCATCCTGTGATCACGTACACTTTTTCCTCATCGAGGAACGTCCAACCGTCCAAGCCGCCTGTCAGCGCATCACGGTTGATCTCGTTTTCAAGTCGGATGTCGTCGAAGAAACGTTTTGTGTACGTCGAGATGAAGCCGATTCCCTGTTTGCCGTCATTGAACGAGCGCTGCATGCGCGCAAGTCCGTAATACGTGGCAGGTTCGATCTCCACATCATGCACGCGCACGCCTGAGGTTTCAGCCTGAGCAAATTCACGCTTGGTCACTGCGTGTATCATGCCGAAGTTCCAGTCCGAGGCGACCTTGCCTGTGATTTTCCCCGCGCCGAGGATGTGCGTGCCGATGGGCACATCGAGGAACGATGCCGAGAAGGGAATGCTTCCCTGCGGAGCGCGGCCGATCCTCCGGCTGTAAAAATAATTCGCATCCGACCAGTTGAATGACCAGAAATCCGTCGCTCCGCCATGTCCGAATTCGAATGTGCTTGATCCTTCGATGAAGAAGGGACGCTTCTCCTGATAATATGATTCGACATCGCTCAGATTGACAACGGCGGGATCGAGCTCCACCTGCCCGAAATCCGGATTGATTGTTGCATTCAGCATGAGGTTGGACGTCAGCGCGGCTTTGACATCGGCGCCGAAGCCGGGGAGCAGCCGGCTGCCTGAATTGAACGGATCGTTCGGAGCATGCTGCAGGAATTCGGCGCGCGACGTGATGTAGGGGAGGACTTCGATCTGGTGAGGAGGTTTCACGCCTTCGATGCCCGATAGCTCGACAAAGCGCGAGACAAATCCGCTTCCCTTGTTCGGCGTGTAGACAATCATATCACGTTCGCTCGAACGTCCGATGGAACGCGCGCAGTTCACGCCCCAGCGGTAGACGGGTTGTTCGACGAAGCGAAGCTGCGAATACGGAATGCGCATCTCGGCGGTCCATCCTTGCGCATCGACATTCGTCTTCACTTCCCAGACCCCGTCCCACGAATTATCGTTCCAATCGTCGTTGTACATCGTGCCGTCCTGCATCGAACCGGCGGCGCTCACTGAAAAGTAATTTCCCGTGCGCTTGTCGTGATACGGATCGACGTAGAACGTAAACCAGTCGGCGGCCACATCGTAATCGCGCCTTCCGAGAACGCGCATGATCGAATCGGGCGCGCTGTCGTACATGCGCGCGGCCACATACAAGGCCTCATCGTCATACGCGATCCAGATTTCCGTTTTCTGCGAAGGAGCGCTTCCTTCCACCGGGCGCTTCTGCGTAAAATCAGTCCACCCTGGCCGATGCCAGACGGCCTCCGTCAGCTCACCGTCGATTGTCATCGGTTCGCGAAGCCGCTCAGCCGGAATCTGCCGACGCTC
>DATGXR010000170.1:0-31988 GCA_035298825.1 Bacteroidota bacterium | reverse complement strand
ACGGTTGTGCCCATGACGACACGCATCATAGAACAGAGACGCACGACTCCCGGCATCATCTCAGATTTTTGGTTCCTGATGAAGCCCGAGTTGACTTCTCTGTCCGTCTTCAGTGCGCTTGTGAGCGCCTACATGGCCGTGCCATCAGGAAAGCCGATGCCGCTGCGCCTGTTGCTGATCCTCGCCGCCGGAACGCTCTGCGCTGGAGGAGGGGCGGCAGCATTGAACCAGTACCTCGAACGACTGCGCGACGCGGCGATGAAACGCACGCAAAAACGGCCGTTGGCCGCGGGCAGACTCGATCCGCGCGATGGACTCATCTTCGGGATCATGATGTCCATCGCCGGCGTGGCGATGCTCGGAGCGTTCGTGAACCTGATCTGCGCGTCGATCACTGCCGCGACCATTCTCACATACATCGGCATCTACACGCCGCTCAAGCATATTTCCTCCGTCTCGACGATCGTCGGCGCGATTCCGGGAGCGCTGCCTGTGCTGATCGGATGGACGGCCGTGCAGAACGCGCTCTCGCTGCAGGCCATGTCGCTGTTTGCAATCGTCTACTACTGGCAGATGCCGCATTTCTACGCGCTGGCATGGCTGTACCGGAATGATTATTCGAAAGGGGGATTCAAGCTGTTGTCGACGATTGACACGACAGGTGTGAAGATCGGATGGCACGTTGTGGTGAATTGCGCAATCCTGCTTGCAATCGGATGTCTTCCGTACGCGTTGAACGTCGCATCCGTGATGTATCTTGCGGGCGCATGCGCTGCGGGTCTCGCGTTCCTTGTGTATGGCATTGTCTTCGCGCGATCGATCGGCGACGAGGGATCGCAGAAGAAGGCGCGCCGATTGTTCTTCGCATCGCTTGTCTATCTTCCTGTGATTCTTGTGCTGCTCATCATCTTTAAATTATAGTCGTATCGAAGCGCATTGAATCACAGTTGTCATGCGCACATGTGCGCCGTCAATCTGAAAAGCAGATATTTTTTCGAAAATGGAAAATATTGTTTTGAGTTTGTGTAAAAAATTGTTATATTTCTAAGCAAAATTTTTCGGGGTGTGGCTCAGCCCGGTTAGAGCGCCTGGTTCGGGACCAGGAGGTCGGAGGTTCGAATCCTCTCACCCCGACGAATACAATGCCTTAATCTTTAAAAAAGATTAAGGCATTTTTTTTGCACCCGTGAGATGATGTTGGATCGGGATTGTTTTTTTGCGTATGTTACATCGGGTGCCCAAGAGGCGCCTTTTTTGTGCCTTCTCGTGTTTTTGAAATTGCGAAAGTTCACGTATATTCAGGCTTATGGATGACAGTCACCACATCAGCAAGCAGAAGCTTAAATTTGCAAAAAGCCTCTTGCAGAAAAAACATCGCACTGAAGAAGCCCTCTTCATTATCGAAGGATGGCGTTCACTCGTGGACGCATGTGCGGCCGGCGTGCATGGGAAAATGTTCCTCTACACGCACGAGGCCCAATCGAATGCGCAGTACGCGCGCGTCTTTGCGTCGGTGCTAAAGATCGCCGATGAAGCGTTCGAGGTGTCTGAACACGAACTCTCGACCGTATCCGACACGGTCGCGGCGCAGGGCGTCGTCATGATCCTGCCACAATTCACATACACGCTCGATGCGGCACTCGGAGCGCCGGCAACAGACGACAAGCGTATCATTGTGGCGCTGGATCGTATTTCGGAACCGGGCAATGCGGGATCCATCATCCGTTCTGCAGATTGGTTCGGAGCCTCTGCGGTTGTGATGAGCGAAGAATCGGTCGAGATGTACAATCCAAAAGTTGTCCGATCGACGATGGGATCGATCTTTCATCTTCCCGTCATCGAATGCGGCGGCAAGAACCAAAGTGCGTTGTCGTTTGCCGATGCGCTCATCGCATGCAAGAAAGCCGGATTTACGCTGTACGCCGCCGATGTGAATGCAAGCGCCGATCTCCGAAGCGTTCACTGGGACAAGAACAGTCTGATCGTGATCGGTAACGAAGCGCATGGCCTCTCTCATGATGTCGTGCCACTTGTGGACCGGTGCGTCACGATTCCGAAATTCGGAAAAGCGGAATCGCTCAACGCCGGCACCGCGGCCGCTGTCATACTCGGAGCCATGCGATTGTGAAGCCGGCAAAGAAACAATCGGCGTATGTTCCCGTCGTGAGTCTCTCGCGCGCGCTGTCAAAACTGGGATATTGCTCGCGCACACAGGCCGAAGCAATTATCGCCGAGGGACGTGTCACCGTGAACGGACGAGCGGCTGCAAGCGCGGCGCAGCGTGTCGATATGAAGCACGATAAGATCAGCGTTGACGGCGCAGCGGTATCTGCGGAAAAGAAATTCATCTATCTGCTGCTCAACAAACCGATCGGCTATATCACGACGCGCGTTGATGAGCGAGGCAGGCCCACGATTTACGATCTGCTCCCCCCGGTCGACAAGTTCGTCTTCCCCGTGGGTCGGCTGGATATGGATACGTCGGGTGCGCTGCTCATCACGAATGATTCACAGCTCGGCGAGCGACTCACAAATCCCGAAACGCACACGCCGAAGTCCTATCGTGTGAGAGCGGAGGGAGCGATGCATGCCGAAGACTTTCGCATGCTTGAGGCCGGCGTCGCGATCAATAACGGATATAAGACACTGCCTGCCGTCATTCGCGACGCGGCTATCGCCGGTGATGTAACCGAATGCACGATCACGATCGTCGAAGGAAAGAACCGGCAGATCAGAAAAATGTTCGCATCGATCGGCTATCCGGTGCTGACGCTGCACAGACTGTCGATCGGCTCGTTGAGCGTTGAAGGCATCGAACCGGGATCGTGGCGCAAGCTCGGGCCGAACGACCTCAAGCTGCTGTGATCAACCAACAAGTGAAAGAGGCAGGAACCATGCCCGAACTCGTGAGTCGTATCGTTGAAGTATGCATCTTCCGATTCAACGGAAGCGCGCCTGAATATCTGCTGCTGCGCCGCGCACTCGACGAGGAATTGTATCCGAACATCTGGCAGCTGGCAAGCGGCGGAATCGAGGAAGGCGAGACGGCTGTTGCAGCGGCGCTGCGCGAGGCGTTCGAGGAAACGGGATTACAGCCGCAGCGAATGTGGGTCGTTCCTCATATGAACGTCTTCTATGATGCGAGGCACGACGTCGTTCATCATGATCCGGTCTTCGCGATACAAGTCGATGGCAACGCGGAGCCGCTGCTCTCTCCCGAACATCATATGTACGAATGGTGCAGGCGCGAACGCGCGCACGAGCTCCTCGTCTGGCCGGGACAGGCGCAGATGCTCGACATCACGCACGCGTATATCGTGGGCGGAAGAACGGCCGCTGCGCTGTCCGAACTGCCGCTTGAAATGTTCAAATAACTCTTGTTTCTCGTGAAAAAATTTTGAATTATTGTAACTGCTTTTCACATCGTTTTTCATTTTAGGAGGATTGCGTGAGTCTTTTAGTCGTAGGATCGCTGGCTTTTGATACAATTGAAACGCCGTTTGGTAAAGTGGAAGAAGCGCTGGGCGGATCGGCCACATATATTTCGACGGCCGCAAGTTATTTCGCATCGCCCGTGAGGCTTGTCGGCGTGGTCGGGGGAGATTTCCCGAATGAGGCGATCGACTTTTTAAACTCGCGCAATATCGACACGGACGGTATAGAAACCGATGCGAGCGGAAAGACATTCCGCTGGGGCGGACGCTATCATTACGATCTGAACTCGCGCGATACGCTCTTCACGCACCTGAACGTCTTCGAACATTTCGATCCGAAAATTCCTGTCGCATACAAGTCGAGCAAGTTCGTCTGCCTCGGCAATATCGATCCTATCCTGCAGCGCCGCGTGCTCGAACAGATCGACCGCCCGAAGCTTGTCGTCGGTGATACGATGAACTTCTGGATCGAACGGAAAAGAGACGAACTCGTGAAAACGATCGAGATGCTCGACGTGCTGATCATCAACGACTCCGAGGCGAGACTGCTTGCCGAAGAGCCGAACTTGTTCCGCGCGGCGAAGAAGATTCTCGCCATGGGCACAAAAGCGCTGATCATCAAAAAGGGCGAGCATGGAGCGTTGCTCATTACGCACGATACGGTCTTCTCCGCTCCGGCCTATCCGCTTGAAAGCATCTTCGATCCGACCGGCGCAGGCGATACGTTCGCAGGCGGATTCATCGGATTCCTCGCGAAGATCGACGATATTACGGACGACTGCCTGAAGAAGGCGGTCATCTACGGCAGCACGATGGCGTCGTTCTGCGTCGAACAGTTCTCGCTCGAGGCGCTCAAGGACCTGACGTATCTGAAGATACAGGATCGCTATCGGGAATTCCGCATGCTCTCGCGCTTCGAGGATTGATCCGGAATATACCGCAAACAAGATTTTTTAACACACAGCAAAGCCCGCCCCGTTATTTTGGCGGGCTTCGCCGTACAACGATGACTCTATGAAAAGCATTGAATGGATGGAAGGCAGCGTTCGATTCCTGGACCAGACGCTGCTTCCAAACGAGGAACATTATATCGACACCGACTCGATCGACGTGATAGCCGAAGCCATCCGTCGTCTGCAGGTGAGGGGAGCCCCGTTGATCGGCATTGCCGCGGCGTACGGCATTGCACTCGGAATGAAATCTGCCGTATCGCTGTCGCACGCCGACTTCATTCGGAAGCTTGACGAAGCCTGCGCGCTGATCACATCAACACGTCCCACCGCAAAAAATTTGTTCTGGGCGGCGGAACGAATGCGCGCAATTCCGCGTCTAAACCTTCAGATGCAGGGAAGCGGATTGTATGCGGCGCTCGTGCGCGAGGCGATTCAAATCCACCGTGAGGATGAGGCGATGTGCGAGGCAATGGGAAGACACGGAGCCGAACTCGTGCCTCAACAAGCGGTGATCCTGACGCATTGCAACACAGGCGCCTTGGCGACAGGCGGCATCGGAACGGCACTCGGCGTCATTATTACGGCG
Source organism: Bacteroidota bacterium (assembly GCA_035298825.1). Classification (GTDB taxonomy): domain Bacteria; phylum Bacteroidota; class Ignavibacteria; order UBA10030; family UBA8401; genus CAISDA01. Next base: position 27,015 of record DATGXR010000170.1, on the reverse strand, counting down.
CACAGGCAGGGCAAACACGTTTCGGTGATCGCCGACGAGACACGGCCTCTGCTTCAAGGCGGACGGCTCACAGCATGGGAGTTGCAGCATGAAGGAATTCCCGTAACTCTCATTCCTGACACAGCTACCGGCGTTTCGCTTCAGGAAAAGAATTGCTCTATGGTGATCGTGGGAGCGGACAGGATCGCGGCGAATGGAGATGCGGCAAACAAGATCGGAACATATGGAGTGGCGGTACTGGCTCGATATCATGGCGTTCCGTTTTATATTGCGGCCCCTACTTCGACATTCGATCCGGCGCTTGAAAGCGGAGACAGTATCCCGATCGAGGAGCGTTCGGCGGATGAAGTGACCATGTGCGGCGGAGTGCGCATCGCTCCTGAACGGGTCGATGTCTTCAATCCGGCGTTCGATGTGACTCCACACGAGCTGATTGCGGGTATCATTACGGAACATGGCGTGCTCAGGCCGCCATACACGAAATCGATCAAGGCATTGTTTATGGGGCGAGGCATATCGTGATCGTTTCAACCGATGCGATAGTACTGCATGCGATGAAATATGGCGATACGAGTAAAATCGTGACGCTGTATACGCGGCGGTACGGAAAGCTGAAGGTGATTGCGAAAGGAGTGCGCGCCGCGAAGAACAAGGCGGGCGCTTCGCTCGAACCGATGACAATCGCTGCTGTCGTGTTTTATAAGAAGCAGAACAGGGAACTGTCGCTCCTGGCAAAAAGCGAGATCGCACGGCCGCTGAATCATTTGTTCTCTGTCGAAGAGAAGATGATCGCCGGCCTGGCACTTGTCGAGCTCTTGAGTGTCGCAATGCATGACGAACACGAGGATGAACCGGTATTCGATTCATCCGTCGAGGCGCTCGCAGAGATCGATCGGGCGGCGAAGAATCCGCTGAACATCTTTATCCGTTTCGTGCTTGGTCTTATACACAGTCATGGTTACAGCCTGACGCTCGACCGGTGCATGAAGTGCGGAACACCGTCGGATGATGGACAGGGAAGTTACAGGTTTCAGCTTTCTGAAGGGACGATCGTTTGTCCCGCATGCGCAGAATCCTATGCGTTGTCCGGCATGCCTGTTTCGCGCGGAGCGATCAAGTCGCTCCGGTTCCTGATGCAGTCGTCATTCGCAGATTCGACGGGATTGTCGCTCACGATATCGGCGCGCGACGAGATCCTCGAAGTGCTGTTTGCGTTTATGAAATATCATATCGCCGGCATGCGAACCCTGCGTACGCTTTCTTTGTTTTATAGTTAGTGAATAATATTCTATCAACAACATCATAACGGTATCTTGGGAGGTATTCCACTATGACCAGGAAAAAGAATCTACTTTCGGCCCTCTTTCTTCTCATTGCCGGAGCGATCTTCGGCATCGTTCTCGTTTCAAACTATGACGGCACCACATTCAGCAGCGCGGCGCAGCCTGAAGTGAAATTGGGCGCCGAAAAATCGCCGCTGAAATCGGATGAACACCTGAAGACGTTGAATGAGGCGTTTGCAACCGTGGCGAAAATGTCGACTCCGTCTGTCGTCTCGATCATCGTGACGACAAAGGCGAAGAAGAACGATGAAATGAACGAGTTCTTCCATTTCTTCCCCGATTTTAAATTCCGTCAGCCGGAAGGACAGATGCAACAGGGGGCAGGTTCGGGCGTGATCGTGACGAAGGATGGGTACATCCTGACGAACAATCACGTGGTTGAGGAAGCGTCGGAGCATGGCATCGAAGTGATCATGAACGACACGAAGCGGTACAAGGCGCGTTTGATCGGGACGGATCCGATGACGGACATCGCCGTGATCAAGATCGACGCGACGGATCTTCCGCCTGCGATCCTCGGCAACTCGACTGAACTCGAAGTCGGACAGTGGGTCGTGGCGATCGGCAATCCGCTTGGTCTGAATTCAACTGTCACGGCGGGCATCGTGAGCTATATCGGACGGAACATACAGATCATCGGCGACACGTACGGAATCGAGAATTTCATACAGACCGATGCCGCAATTAATCCTGGCAACAGCGGCGGCGCTCTGGTGAACATTTTTGGCGAAGTGATCGGCATCAACACGGCGATCCAATCGACGAACGGACGGTATCAGGGATACGGTTTCGCCATCCCCATCAATCTCGCAAAGACGGTTGCGATGGATCTGATACAGCACGGAAAGGTAGAGCGCGGCTACATCGGCGTCTCGATTCAGAAGGTTGATGAAACGATGGCCAAGGCGAACGGACTCCCGAAGGCCGAAGGCGTGATCGTGCAGGATGTCATGGGCGAGGCCGCGAAAGAAGCGGGAATCAAGGACGGTGACATCATCCTCGCTGTCGACGGCACGAACGTGAACGAGGCGCCCGAGTTGCAAACGCTCATCGCCGGGAAACATCCTGGCGACAAGGTCACTGTGACACTCTGGCGCGACGGGACGAAGATGGATAAGACAGTGCGTCTGAAAGCGCGCACGGATGCGAAGAATATTCCGATCAGCAATGAAATGGATGAAGAGGAAGAAAATCCGACGAAGGAATCGAAGACAATCGCATACGACAAGCTTGGATTTTCTGTTGGGAAAGCGGATCCGCGCATTCTGAAGGAACGGCAGGTGCAGAATGGCGTGCTCGTGACGGACGTGAAGCAGTACAGCGAAGGATTCAACCGCCTGCTTCGGCCGAACGATGTAATCGTGAGCGTGAACAAGGAAAACGTGTCGACCGTGCGCGAATTCGACACGATCATGAAATCGCGGAAGCCTGGAGATGCGGTGCTGATGCGCGTGAAATCGTCGGACGGCAATGCGCGGTTCATCTCATTGATGATTCCGAAGGATTGATGAGGACACGCGGGGCGATGCGCCGCATCGCTCAGCGGCGTTCACTAACACTGCAATCGACTGCCGCCGATGATGCATCTGTTGACGTTCAATGGCGCCGTGAGCGACTGTTGTCTGCGATATCTCATCACACACGGCGCGCGGATTCTCTTTCGATAGAAAAATATTTTCGGATGCGACACAGATCGCCGTCGCACAACACCCCGGAGCAGACACTCCGGGGTTTTTTATTGCCCCGGCGTTTTCACACGTCAAGAATTTTTGTATATTTAATGATACCTTCACTGATAGGGACACTATGATCAGATATTTTACTTCGGGCGAGTCGCATGGACAGGGACTGGTCGGCATTGTTGAAGGCGTGCCGGCGGGACTTGAAATCTCGGCCGCATACATCAACGAGCAGCTCAGACGCAGGCAGCAGGGATATGGCCGCGGCGGCCGCATGAAAATTGAAACGGATACTGTCGAGATTCTGAGCGGCGTGCGCTTCGGAAAAACGATCGGCTCGCCGATTGCGCTGCTCGTGCGGAATCGCGACTGGGCGAACTGGACCGAAAAAATGTCGGTTGAACCGATCGACGCGGATGTTGAAAAAATCACTGTGCCCCGTCCCGGTCATGCGGATATGAGCGGGAAATTCAAATATGGATTCGACGACATACGCAACGTCATCGACCGCGCAAGCGCGCGTGAAACCGCCATGCGCGTCGCATGCTGCACGATCGCCCGGAGAATGCTCGATACATTCGGCATTCACATTGGCAGTCACGTGCTGAGCATCGGCGGTGCAGGTCTGAAGCATCGGAAGAACATCGACGTGCGGATCGGAACGCTTATCCGTTCGGTCAACGGCGCGTATCGGATCGCCGAAGAGGCCGATCGAAGCGAAGTCCGCATGCTCGACGCAACGACAGAAGGTCGCGCGATCGCGGCAATCAAAGCGTGCAAGAAAAAAGGCGATACGCTCGGCGGCATCTTCGAAGTCCTTGTGACTGGTGTGCCAATGGGACTCGGCACGTACGTCCAATTTGACCGCAAACTCGACGCACAGCTTGCCGAGGCGGTCATGTCCATCCAGGCTGTGAAAGGCGTCGAGATCGGCGATGCGTTCGAGAATGCGCGCAGGGTTGGATCGGAAGTCCACGACGAGATCATGCTCTCGCGCAAAAAGGAGATCCTGCGGCCGACCAATGGCGCCGGAGGAATGGAAGGAGGCATGTCGAACGGCGAGCCGATCGTGCTCCGCGGGGCGATGAAACCGATTTCCACACTGGCGCATCCGCTTCGTTCAGTGGACCTGAAGACGAACAAGGCGGTGGTTTCCCGATACGAGCGTTCTGATGTCTGCGCCGTGCCGGCCTGTGCCGTGATCGCTGAAGCCGTGATCGCGCCAGTGCTTGCCAATGCAATGCTTGAGAAATTCGGAGGCGATTCGATCGGCGAAGTTGCGAAACGATTCCGCTCGGGGAAGAAGATTCAATAGCTGAAATTGAACGGAAGCGCTTTCATTGACTTTACGCGCTTCAATTGCTATATTTTCTTACATAGAGAATTTTTCACTCACACGACAACACGGACCGATGAAGGCAGCATCACTCAATGAAATTGCGGAAGGTCTTCACCGCGCGCTTCAGATAGACCGTCGCTACGTTGTGTTCGACTGGACGGTGAAAGAAGGACGCCCCAAAGGACTCATCCGCTTCACAGTCTCGAGCGAGTATGCGGCCAATGCCGTTTTGGAATATTTCGCCGATCCGGCACGGACTCGTTTATGCACGATCGTGATCGACCGCATCCCGAAAAAAGAAGTCTATGCGCTCGCCCGCGTCGGCGTTGTGCAGGTGATGGCGGAACCGACGTACAAAAGCGAACAGGTCACGCAGATGCTGCTCGGTGAAGGCGCCGATGTGTTGCAGACGGAAGGCGCCGACTGGGCGCGCGTGCGTTTGCATGAAGACGGCTACATCGGTTGGGTGAACAGGACAATGATCGCCGAGGTCGGATTCGAAGACATGGTCGACTGGATCGAATCGGTCAAGGTGACGCCGAAGCGATTCATCATTCCGTTGTACGCGTCGGCCGCGAAGGATGGCGATACAGCGGGGGAATTTCTCTTTGGAACGTTTCTGCCCGTCATCGCAAAAGGGAAAAAATTTACGGAACTCAGACTGCCCGACGGCCGCAGTGTCTGGGCCGACTCAGCGGATTGTGCAAAACCGGTTATGCCGCCAGCGACGCTTTCGTCGGAGAGCCTCATTGAAACTGCGCGGATGTTTCTCGGCGTTCCCTATGTATGGGGCGGTCGTTCGGTGAAGGGATTCGACTGCTCGGGATTCGCACAGACTGTGTTCCGCCTCAACGGACTGGATCTTCCGCGGGATGCGAGTCTTCAATGGAAGTCCGGCGCCGATGCAGGCAGGGATTACAAAAAATTTGCCGAAGGGGACCTGCTGTTTTTCGGTCCTTCGAAGCATCGCATTACGCATGTGGCAATCAGCATGGGAGAAGATCTGTTCATTCATGAATCGGGAGACGTTCATTGCAGCAGTCTCAATCCGAAGCACAAACTATATTCACAACAGTACGCACACACACTGCAGGGAGCAAGACGGCTGGGAATGGTTGACTCCGAGTAACTCAACGTAACTCGTTAAAGGAGCGTGAGAGTCTTCAGTACTTTCTATAAAAATAAACCTCATCAGGGCAGACTGAACGGCAAGGTCCTTGTGCTGAACCAGGATTACGAGCCGCTGAGCGTCTGCAACGTTAAGAAAGCTGTCATCCTTCTTATTCTGGGTAAAGCGGAATTGATCGAGGCCGCAGAGGGGAAGATGCTGCGTTCGGTGACAATGTCGTTGCCGTTTCCAAGCGTTGTACGATTATCGCTGTTTGTGCGCGTGCCGTTCAAGCGCATTATCCTGTCGCGGAAAAACATTCTGCGCCGCGACAACCATCGCTGTCAGTATTGCGGAAAGACCGAGCCGCTGCTGACCGTGGATCATATTCATCCGCGCTCACGGGGCGGAACAGATACGTGGGACAATCTTGTCTGCGCCTGCGTCAAGTGCAACAATAAAAAGGGCGACCGTACCCCGGAAGAGGCAGGCATGCCGCTTCTGCGGAAACCGATCAAACCCAATCACGTCACGTTCATCCGGCATTTTGTCGGCAACGTGACGGATAAATGGAAGCCGTACCTTTTCATGCAGTAACTATACAGACTGACTTACTACGATATGAAGAAAACCATTTTGAGCGGCATGCGCCCCACAGGCAAGCTGCATCTCGGTCATCTCGTCGGCGCGCTCGAAAATTGGGTGGCGCTGCAGAACGAATACAACAATTATCACCTCATTGCAGATTATCATGCGCTGACGACGAATACCGATACAAGTCATCTGTATGCGTTTTCGCTCGATATGGTCATGGACTGGATCGCCGCGGGAATCGATCCCGTGAAAAGTCCGATCTTCAGACAATCGCAGGTCAAAGAGCATGCTGAACTCCATCTGCTGTTTTCAATGCTCATCACCACGGCGCGCCTCGAACGAAATCCGACGCTCAAAGAACAGGCCCGGGATTTGAATCTCGATTCGCTCATCTACGGTCACCTGGGATACCCGGTGCTCCAATCGGCCGACATCCTGTTATACAAAGGCGATGTCGTGCCTGTGGGCGAAGACCAGGTCCCGCATATCGAGATCACGAGAGAGATCGCCCGGCGCTTCAATAATCTCTACGGCGAAGTGTTCCCCGAACCGGAACCGAAGCTCACGAAGTTCGCCCGCCTTGTCGGCTTGGACGGCAATCAGAAGATGAGCAAATCGATCGGCAACACGATCGAGCTCTCCGAATCGCCCGAATCGATCGCACAGAAAATGCGCACGGCAGTGACCGATCCCCTGAAAGTGCGGAGGAACGATCCGGGCCATCCGGATGTCTGCGTCGTGTATTCGTACCATAAACGCTTCAACGTCGAGGAAGAGCCCGAGATTCGCGTCGGCTGCGAAACAGGAACGCTTGGTTGCGTCGACTGCAAAAAACGCTGCGCGCAGAAAGTGGCCGATGTGCTTCAGCCTATTCGCGAGAAACGCGCCGCGCTCGAATCCAATCTCGGTGATGTCGAGGATATTCTGGCCGACGGCGAACGCCGCGCACGCGCAGTGGCGCAGCGCACGATGGCCGAAGTCCACAGTGCTATGAAGTTAGGATAAGCGCGCATGTACAGGGTTTCGCTATCGGATTTTGAAGGACCTCTCGACCTGCTCCTGTTTTTCATCAAACGGGACGAGCTGGATATCTACGACATTCCGATCGCCAAGATCACAAAGGATTTTCTCGAATATCTTCAATATCTCCAGCAGCTCGATCTCGACATCGCCGGCGAATTTATCGTCACGGCCGCGACGCTCATGCAGATCAAGGTGCAGATGCTGCTGCCCAAGCAGGAGGGGACGGAGGAAGAGGAGATCGATCCGCGCGCGGAGCTCGTGAAGCGGCTGCTCGAGTACAAGCGCTACAAAGAGATGGCGCTGAAGATGGATACGATGCAGCGAGCGCAGGCGCGTGTGTACTATCGGGGCAATTTCGAACACGACCCGAAATCGTCGATCGCCGACGAGGAAGAAAATCTGCTGCGCGACGTGACTCTGTTCGACCTGATCGCGGCGTTCAAATATACAGTCGACCGCATGCCGCGCAAGCATGTGCATGAGATCAACAAGCTCAACGTCACGATCGAGGAGCAGCTCACGTTCCTTATCGGATATCTTGATGTGAAAAAAGAATCGACATTTTACGAAATCGCATTATTGTTAGCGGAGAAAATACGGATCGTGGTTACATTCCTTGCACTGCTGGAACTCATCCGGCAAAAAAAGGTCTTCATTCGGCAGGCTGAATCGTACGCAGACATCACCATCGTGAGAGCGCCGGAGGAATCGGTATGAGTGAGACGCCAGAATCCCCGGAATTGAATCCGCTCGATCAGGCCGCCCCGCCCGATCCCGTGCACGAGTCAGGCGAGGGGACCGCTGCTGTTCCTTCGTCCGACGTCGTGGCTGTTCCGCCAGACGACGCCGTGTCGGAGACTGTCACCGAGCCGGAAGAAATCGACGAGCCGTTCACTGACGAGGAAGCCGCGGAACTCCGCGCGATCGTCGAGGCGCTCGTGTTCGCATCCGACGAACCGATCTCGGCGAAGTTCATCCGCCAGATCATCGAAGATGTCAACCGCGACCGCGTTGAGGGCAATCGCGTACGCTCAACGACGGAAGGCATCAAGCGCGCCGTGGCGGCGATCAATCGCACGTACGCCGACCGCGCGTTTCACATCATCTCCATTGCCGGCGGATTCGCATTCGCAACAAAGCCGAAATACTCCGTCTTCGTCGGCAAGCTCGCAAAAGAAAAGGCGCGCCGGAAACTTTCGGCGACTGCAATCGAGTCGCTTGCGATCATCGCCTACAAGCAGCCCATCACGAAGTCGGAGATCGAATTCATCCGCGGCGTCAACGCCGATTATATCATCAAGACGCTGCTTGAGAAGAATCTCATCACGATCACGGGACGCGCAAGTACGCCGGGACGACCGCTGCTCTACGGCACCACGGATGAATTCCTGAAACACTTCGGTTTGAACGAGATCACCGATCTTCCGAAACCGAGGGAGATCGAGGAGCTGATCGGCGAAACGGAACTCGAGGTCGAGAAACGGCTGCTGGCCGAGCAGCAGGAACTTGAATTCAAAGACGAGCTGTCGCAAAAGCTCGAAGGCGGCCAGAAGTCGAAGCCGTCCGGACCGCGTCCTCCGTTGCGCCAGCAGACAGGACGTCCGGCTGAAAAAGGCGCCGAGCCAGCTGTCTCAACGCCTCCCGCTCCCGAAGCGGGATCGCCTCAGCCAATTGAAGACGTTCCGGCGACAGACCAGGTTGCGCCTCTGCAAGATCCGGCAATCACTGCCGACGAAACAGCGAGTGCAATTACAATTGAACCGGAAAACGAAGAAGCATCGATTGAGCATGCTGAGGGACCACCAATCGAAGTCGAGTCAACTGAAGACATCGGACATGCTTCCGTTATTGCATCAGAGCCGATTGAAGAGACCGGACATGCTACCGTTATTGCAGATGAGCCGATCGAAGAAATAGAACAAGGTCTCATTGTTGAAGACGAGCTGAACGAGGAAAGCGACGAAGAGGAGACGACGGACGAGCTGTTCATCCTCGACGGTGTTGACGCAGCCGAGCCGGTGAGTGTCGCCGCTGTCCCACGCATACACGAACACGACATTGAATCAGCGTCCGAGATGTCCGATGCGATTGTTGAAGAATCTGTTGTGGGTGAAAGTCAGCATGAAGAAATCCCGGCCGAAGATTCGCATCTCGAACAGACACTTCCTGAAGAAGTGAAGACAGAAGAATTACATGCCGATGACATGCCTGCTGATGAAGTGAAGACAGAAGGGTTGCAGGTTGAGGACATGTCTGCTGATGAAGTCACGACAGAAGAATTGCAGATCGAGCAAATTCCGCTTGATGAAAGCGCGGTCGAAGAGCTGCAGGTTGAACGGACGATTTCCGATGAAGCGGTGATCGATCGAGTGCCGATCGAAGAGACGCAGGTTGAAGAGTTGCTCGAAGAGCAGTCTGTGGCAGAGACGAGAGATGAGCCTGTGGCCGCAACAGAAGAATCGCACGACGAACATGTCGAAGAACCTGTCGTCGAGACGAATGAGTCGCAGAAAGAAAGTATAGAGATGCCGACTGCGGATGCGGCAGCGCACGACGAGGCGGCGCAGTCGGCCGCAGACGATGCGCATGCCGGCGAGCCGGAGCACGGAGATGCACACGCACCTGAGAAAGGCTGGAGCAAGTGGAAAACAAAGATCAAGACGTTCTTCAAAAAACTGTTCGAATAAACCGCTTCCTTGCAATGAGCGGCATCGCGTCGCGCCGTGCGGCCGAAGAAGTGGTGCTCGCGGGTGAAGTGCGCATCAACGGCAAGGTAGTCGAAAGCCTCGGCACGCAGGTCGATCCGGAACACGATACTGTCACCGTGCGCGGCAAACGCGTCGCTGTGGCGGAGCATGTGATCTACATCATCATGAACAAGCCGAAGGATTACATCACGACAGCGAAGGACGAAAAGGACAGGCGCACGGTCTATGATCTGTTGTCGATCAGGGAACGCGTGTTTCCGATCGGCCGCCTCGATCGCAACACGACGGGCGTCCTCTTGTTCACGAACGACGGATTTCTTGCGACGAAGCTGATGCATCCCTCGAGCGAAGTGAAGAAGGAGTATCACGTATCCATCGATCACTCACTCGACGAGGCGCATCGCGACAAGCTCTGCAAGGGAATCTATCTTGAAGAAGGAAAGACGTCGCCCGCCGAGATCGTGCCCATCCCGGGGACGAAGAGCAAAGAGATCGTCGTCACGATACACGAGGGACGCAATCGCCAGGTGCGACGCATGTTTGAGGCGCTCGGATACGAGATCGTACATCTTAATCGCATCAGCTACGGCGGATTGACTGCGGCGGGACTTGCGAAGGGCAAGTGGCGCTTCCTGACAAACCAGGAGATCCGCAGTTTAAAATCGCTTGTGGGTCAGAGCGAAGGGACGCCCTCCGCATCGCGCGCAAAAACAAGCAGACCCGCCAAGCGTCCGGGTGGACAGTTCGGGAATGATGTAAAAACCGGCAAACCCGGTAAGCGCCCAAACGGACAGTTTGGGAAGGATACGAAAACAGGCAGGCCGGGCAAACGAACGGGTAAACCGACCGGGAAAGACGTGAAAACCGGCAGGCCCGGCAAGCGGGATGAAAATACAAAGCATACGGTGGAAACAAAGGCCAGGACGATGCGGCACAGAAGATCTGCAGGAATCGGGCATTGAAGGGAATGCGAATGAAGATTCGCCCTATTCAATAAAAATTCAGAAAGGTTACTCAATGCGTTTTACACGGAGCAGCGGTATTCTGGTGCACCCGACGTCTCTACCCGGACCATTCGGCTCGGGAGATTTCGGAATTGCGGCCTATCATTTTGTCGACTGGCTTGCCCTCGCGGGCCAAAAATTATGGCAGATGCTTCCCCTCGGTCCGGTGGGTATGGGCAATTCGCCGTATATGGGATTGTCGGCATTTGCAGGATACCCGCTCCTTATCGATCTTGTTGAACTTCATAAAAAAGGATGGCTCACCGAAGCCGATATCAACGACCTGCCGGCATTTCCCGCGCAGCGCATCGACTACGCGGCGGTCACACCGTTCAGGATGGAGCGCCTGCGACGCGCCTCCGAAGCCTTCTTTGCCAAACCGGCGCCTGAGGATACATCGGCATACGACGAGTTTTGCGCCGAGCAACAGTCATGGCTCGACGATTACGCCTTGTTCATGGCGCTTGTTGAAAAAAACCAGGGCAAGGAATGGTGCAATTGGAATCCGGATCTCGTGCACAGAAAACCCGCAGCCATGAAAAAAGCGCATGAAGAACTTCAGGGCGAAATCGACTTTTGGAAATTCACGCAATGGTGTTTCTTCAGGCAGTGGAAGGCGTTGAAGAAATACGCGAACAGCAAGGGAGTCAAGATCGTGGGCGATATTCCGATCTTCATCGCCTATCAGAGCGCCGATGTCTGGGCGCATCCGGAACTTTTTTATCTCAACGAGACCGATTTTCGTCCGACCGTGGTGGCGGGCGTGCCACCGGATTATTTCAGCGCGACCGGACAGCGGTGGGGAAATCCGCTCTATCGGTGGGATGTGATGCACAAACAGAATTACGCGTGGTGGATTGAACGAATCAAGAAGACGCTCGAGATCGTCGACATCGCGCGCATCGATCATTTCAGGGGCTTCGCCCAGTATTGGGAAATCCCGGGAAAGGAAAAGACAGCGGTCAAGGGAAAATGGATCGACGGACCGAAGGAGCAGTTGTTCCTCGCAATTCAAAATCAGCTTGGCGACCTGCCGATCATCGCGGAAGATCTCGGCATGCTCACGCCCGACGTGTACGAGCTCAGAGACGCGTTTGAGTTTCCCGGCATGCGCATTCTCCAGTTCGCCTTTGCGAGCGATGCGAAAAATATTTTTCTGCCGCACAATTATACGCCCAACACAGTCGTCTATACGGGCACGCACGACAACGACACAACGGTGGGATGGTTCGCCACAACGACAGATCATGAACGTGTCTTCGCGCAGAAATATTTTTCGGCGGACGGGCATGAGATCCATTGGAACATGATGCGCGCCGCCGCGCAATCGGTGGCCGATGTGGCCGTGTATCCGCTGCAGGACATTCTCGGTCTCGGTACCGAGCACCGCATGAATTTTCCGGGGAAGGCACTCGGGAATTGGGCCTGGCGGTTTGAATGGGAACAAGTGCAGCCGTGGCACGGAGCGCGTCTTCTCGACATGACCGCCGTCAGCGGACGATGCGACAAGTCGAAGCTCGATGTCCCCGGATATCCCACGGGGAAAGTCACACCATAATCCTGCGCTCACAGGAACTCACACTAACACTACAAATCAGAAACATGGACATTCAACAGAACGATTACCACGAAGAACTCAATTCGCTCATGCTTCGCCGCCGCGAGGAACTTGATGCGCTCCATTCACTCGGAATCAATCCGTATCCCTACGACTTTCCCCGCGACGCCTATTCGAAAGAGATCATCGAATCGTTCACGGATGAGGCGCCGCAGCGCGTTGTGGCGATCGCCGGCCGTCTCATGTCGATTCGGAAAATGGGCAAGGCATCGTTCTGCCATCTCCAGGATATGGAAGGTCGTATCCAGGTGTATCTGCGCAAGGATGACATCGGATCGATGTACGACGCGTTCAAACTGATGGATATCGGCGACATCGTCGGCGTGAAGGGATATGTCTTCCGCACGAAGATGGGCGAGGTCTCGGTCCACGCACAGGAACTGCATCTGCTGTCGAAATCGCTTCGCCCGCTCCCCGTGGTGAAAGAAAAAGTTGACGCAGAGGGCAACAAAGTGACGTTTGATCCGTTTGCAGATAAGGAGACACGGTATCGTCAGCGCTACGTTGACCTGATCGTCAATCCCGAAGTGCGCGCGACATTCGTGAAGCGGTCGCTCCTGATCCGTTCGATGAGGAGATTCCTCGATGCGCAAAACTGCCTCGAGGTGGAGACGCCGGTGCTGCAGCCGATCTATGGCGGCGCGAGCGCGCGTCCGTTCGTGACGCATCATAATACGTTGGACATGGAACTGTATCTGCGCATCGCCGACGAGCTGTATCTGAAGCGCCTCATCGTGGGCGGATTCGACGGCGTCTATGAGATCTCGAAGAATTTCAGGAACGAGGGCATGGACCGGACGCATAATCCGGAATTCACCGCGATGGAACTGTACGTCGCGTACAAAGACTACGTCTGGATGATGGAACTGACCGAGCGGATGATTCAGGAAATCGCCGTCACGCTCAACGGCACGCAGAAGGTCACGCTCGGCGGCAATGAAATCGATTTCACCACGCCGTGGCAGCGCATGACGATGTATGGCGCCATCGAAAAATATACGGGCAAGAACATCCGCGGATACGACGAAGCGTCGCTGCGCGCGTTTGCCAAGGAGCTGCATCTTGCGCTCGATCCGAAAATCGGCGCGGGAAAAATCGTCGACGAAATTTTCAGCGCCACGGTGCAGCCGCATCTGATACAGCCGACATTCATCATGGATTATCCCGTTGAGCTCTCGCCCCTGGCCAAAAAGCACAGGACTGAAGAAGGCCTGGTCGAGCGTTTCGAGGGATTCGTGAACGGGCAGGAAATCTGCAACTCGTTCTCGGAATTGAACGATCCGACCGACCAGCGTGCGCGGTTCGAAGAGCAGGTGCGGTTGCGTGAACGGGGAGACGACGAGGCCCAGACGATGGACGAAGATTTTCTGCGCTCGCTCGAATACGGCATGCCGCCCACGGCGGGACTCGGCATCGGCATCGACCGGTTGGTGATGCTGTTGACCGAATCCGAGTCGATCCGCGACGTGATTTTCTTCCCCCAAATGAAGGCCGAAAAATAACGCTGAAAACGGGATAGTTGCTTCGATGGACGGATTTATTTATTTTAAACTGATGTTATGATTGAAACATAACATTTTACGCGCACTGCGTGAAGTGATTCACTTCAAATTATTCTACTCATGCTATGAGAAGCGACCTGAGGAGTGTTCTCATGAAAAAACGTTTTTCGATTCCGATGCTGATGCTGGCACTGATCGTCGCATTTGCCGTCGGGACACAATTCAATCAAGTCATTTCAGGCGACAGTGTCTATGAACAGCTGAACAAATTCAAGGATGTCCTGAGCCTAACAGAGAAATTCTATGTCGACGATGTCGACGCCTCGAAGCTGACGGAAGCCGCCGTGAACGGGCTGCTGAACAATCTCGATCCCCATTCAGTGTATATTCCACCCCAGCAGCTGAAGAAGGTGACCGAGGATTTCCGCGGTAAATTCGAAGGAATCGGCGTCGAATTTGCGATCGTGAACGATACGATCACTGTCGTGCAGCCGGTCGGCGGCGGACCGAGCGCGCAGCTCGGCATCCTGTCGAACGATAAGATCGTGAAGATCGACGGCTGGAAAGCCGTGGGCATCACGACCGACTCGGTCATGAAATCACTCAAAGGCCCCAAGGGCACGAAAGTGTCCGTTTCGATCGTCCGTGCAGGCGTGAAGGAACCGCTTGAATTCGAGATCATCCGCGACGTGATTCCGCTGTACAGCGTTGACGTCTCGACAATGCTCGACAAGGAAGTCGGGTATATCAATGTGACGCGCTTCTCCGAAACGACGAACAACGAAATGGTCGCCGCGCTCAAGAAGCTGAAGGACGCCGGAATGAAACGGCTCGTGCTCGATCTTCGATTCAATCCCGGCGGCTATCTCGATCAGGCGGTGAAGATGGCGGATCTCTTCCTCACGGCTGATCCGAACGGCGTGCCGAGAAAGATCGTCTACACCAAAGGTCGACGCTCCGAATTTAACGAGGAGTATTTCGCAACAACAGGCAGCGAGTATGAAAAAACGCCGCTCATCATTCTGGTCTCGAACGGCTCGGCAAGCGCGAGCGAAATCGTTGCGGGCGCGATACAGGATTGGGACCGCGGACTCATCGTCGGGGAGACGAGCTTCGGCAAGGGACTCGTACAGCGGCAGTTCGATCTGCCGGATAAATCAGCGTTCCGTTTGACGATCGCGCGCTATTACACGCCGAGCGGCCGGTTGATCCAACGCTCGTATTCCGACGGCAAGGACAAATATCAACGCGAGGCGTTCGAACGCGAAGAGGTCGAGGGCGAGAACATCACGCACAAGGAAGAAAGCGCCGATACGACGCGTCCGAAATTCAAGACCGGCGCCGGTCGCACGATCTTCGGCGGCGGCGGTATCACGCCCGATTACATTGTGAAATCCGATACGGGCACGCAATTCTCGCGCGTCATCAGCCGTCGCAACCTGTTCTATGAATTCGTGACGAAGTACCTCTCGACGCACGGACAGGAGATCAAGGATCGCTACAAGAATAATTTCGCGCAGTTCAACAAATCATTCGATGTGAAGGAAACGGTGCTGCCTGAATTCCTCGCCTATGTGAAGTCGAAGGATGTCGAGTTCAAGCAGGATCAATACGAACACGACAAGGAATACATTATCGCCCGTCTGAAGGCGCACATCGCGCGCAACTATTGGGGCAACGATGGCTGGTATCCGGTCATCCTGACTGTCGACAACCAGCTGAAAAAGGCGCTCGGCTTATTCCCCGAGGCCGAACACATCGCGCACCTGAAGTAAGACGCGCGAACGATACGTGGTTTACGCCGGCGTTCTGCGCATTGCACACGGAACAGGCGCCGGCATTTTCCAACTACTGAAAGGCAATGCGAGACATTGAAAAAATCACAACTCCTAAAAATGACAATCGGCATTTTTCTTGCCGTCGTCATGATCGCTTGTTTTCCAACTTCCGATGTAACCGAGTTTCAGGCCAGTGAATTTGAAGCTACCACGTTTGAATTTCAGGCTCCGGCGGGGATGTTCCTGAAAGGCGAAGAACTCCTCTATGAAGTAAGCTATTCGTTGTTCGATCTCGGCACCGTCAAGGTCG
The DNA here is from genome assembly GCA_035298825.1 of Bacteroidota bacterium. Classification (GTDB taxonomy): domain Bacteria; phylum Bacteroidota; class Ignavibacteria; order UBA10030; family UBA8401; genus CAISDA01. Next base: position 11,009 of record DATGXR010000170.1, on the reverse strand, counting down.
CCGTCGTCGACAGTTACGAACGTGACGGCAAAACCTGTTACAAAGCAAAAGCCTATGTCGATTCATACAGCGGCGTGCCGTTCGTGAGCGTGCACGCCGTCTTCTATTCCGATATGCTGCCGAACGCCTTCTCGAATTATTTTTCGGTCTATGAAACGAAAAATCCGGAAGAGATGAAATACACGAAGTACCAGTTCGACAACCAGAAAAAAATCGCCACGTACGAAAAAGGCATCGCGCCCCAGGGCAAGATCACGAAGAGCGGATCGACGCCGATCACCGGACTGATCTCCGACGGATTGTCGATCTTCTTTTTTGCGCGGCTGAACATCAACCAGCGCAAGATGATCAACATTCCCACGTTCGTCGATGAAGAGGTCGTCAACACCTCCTTTAATTTCCTGAACAAGAAAGAGTCGCAGGAAATCGACGCTGTGAAATATCCGGTGGAGACGATCGAATTCGAAGGGCATTCAGATTATGTCGGATTTTTCGGCATGACGGGCGGCTTCCAGGGCTTCTTCAGCGCTGATGAGGCGGCAATCCCGATCGTGGCCAAGATGAAGGTCGTTGTGGGAAGCGTCCACATCGAGCTGATCAAATGGAACCGACCGGGCTGGACTCCGCCTGCGGCTTCAAAATCCTGACCACATTTATTCAATTTCATTTACTGACGATAATGAGTTCCATAGAAAAATCACATATTGTTGATCAGCCGGTCACCGGCGAAATTCACCTTCCACACGCGCAGTATACGGTGATGCCGTTTAAGGGCATGTATCCGGAACTCGATCCGTCCGTCTATATCGCCGACGGCGGCCGCATCATCGGCGATGTGAAGATGGAGAAGGATTGTTCGGTCTGGTTCAACACCGTTGTGCGCGGCGACGTGAATTACATCCGCGTCGGCGAGCGGACGAACATTCAGGACAATGCGGTGATCCACGTGACGCACAAAAAATTTCCGTGCATCATCGGAGCGAACGTGACCGTGGGACACAGCGCGGTGATTCACGCAGCGACGATCTACGATTACTGCCTCATCGGCATGGGAGCTGTCGTACTTGACGATGCCAAGGTCGGACCGTTCGCGCTGGTGGCAGCAGGCGCCGTGGTGCTTGGAGGAACGGTTGTGCCTGAAGGCACGCTCGTTGCCGGCACGCCGGCGAAGGTGATTAGAAAACTGACGGACGAGGAGAGGGCGATGCTGAGACAATCAGCACAAAATTACGTTGACTATGTAGCTGCATTTCGCGGACAATCGTAAGAGGCCCATCCAATGAACCTGACTTTCTGGGGGGTGCGAGGTTCGATCCCCACATCCGGACCGTCGTTCGTACGGTACGGAGGCAATACTCCATGCGTTGAAGTGAACGCGGACGACGGCACCATTCTCATCTTCGATGCGGGCACCGGCATCCGGGCGCTCGGCGAGCATCTCGCCGCGCAAAAGAAGCCCGTGACGGCATCGATCCTCATTACGCATCCGCACTGGGATCATATTCAGGGATTTCCTTTTTTCAAGCCGGCATTCGTTCCGGGGAATGCCATCACGATCGTCGGTCCCGAGCGCAGCGATATCACGCTGCAACGCATTATTGCCGATCAGATGACGTACATTTATTTTCCCGTTCAGCTTCACGAGCTGAAGGCGACGATCGCGTTTCGTCCCGTAAAAGAAGAAGAGTTTATGATCGGGGATGTCCGCATCCGCTCGATGTATGTCAACCATCCGGGATTCACGCTCGGCTACAGAATCGAGTGCCGTGGCAAGTCGCTCGTCTACATCAGTGACAACGAGGCGTTCAGCCTCGAGATGATGACGCATGCCACGAATTTCGAACCGGCGGTGCTCGAGCGCTTCAAGGCGACGAAGGGAGACTGCAACCAGAGGATCTTCGATTTTGCGCGCGATGCCGATGTGCTGATCCACGATGCGACATACACGCCCCAGGAATACGCCGACAAGATAACGTGGGGCCATTCGCATTACGAATTCACGCTCGATGTGGCGCGCAAGGCGAACGTAAAACGTCTCTTCCTGTTTCATCATGAACCGAGTCGCAGCGACGACGCGGTGGACCAAATTGTGAAACATTGCGCGGGCATCATCGCGCGCAACGGCGACACATTCGTCTGCGAGGCTGCACGCGAAGGGGCGGGACACGAGTGGTAAGCAGGATGGCGCGGCGCGCGAAAACGCGCGCGGCACGAAGAACTGAAAACACGTATTCACACTTATCGATCATACACGGGATGACAATGAAATCCGTTTTTACTCCGAGCGTCATCAAAAAAATCGGCGCCGTGCTCGGCGTGCCTGGCAAGTTTGCCGCCAACAATCACCGGTTCGAATTGAACAAGACTCCCGAGCGGAGCCTTGTGGTCGAATTGTACCCCGAGATTCCAATCGGCGAGCGCACGGGAAATCTCGTCTCGATCTACACATCGAACGCGCACTTCCAGCTCCATTTCTGTTCCGGATGCGTGGTGAGCGCAATGCTCGGCGAGGTCACGTTCATCGCCGAGCACAACGGCAAGGTCTCGGGCATCATCGTCGAACGCGAAGGCGGATGTTCATTCTATGCAAATGTGGACCGGCAGCTGCTCTCGGGCGATTTCACGAAACTCGGTCCCGAAGTGATGCTGTCCGGCATCGCGCTTTCGCTCACCGAAACGGTGCTTGAAGACATTCCTCCCGCGCCAAAACGCGCATCGGCATCGACAACAAAGAACGGCCGCAAGCCGAAAGGCGCAAAGAAAACAGCCGCGAACAACCGCAAGCCGGCCAAGGCACGCAAATGATCACGGTTCAGTCGAATTTCAAATGCCGCGCCATCCGATTGTCGCGGGCCGAGGTTGAACAGTGGACGACGTTTGTGTGTTCACATGAGAGGCGGAACAATGCCGCGATGACACTCGTCTTTACAGATGACAGGGGGATCCGTCCGATCAATAAAAAACATCTGGGGCACGATCGCACGACAGACGTCATCTCGTTCACGCTCGAAGACTCGCCGCTCGAAGGAGAGCTCTATATCAACCTGGAACAGGCACGGCGGCAGGCGTCAGAATACGGCGTGAGCCCGAAAAACGAGGCCGCGAGGCTCGTCGTGCACGGCGTGTTGCACTGTTGCGGATACGACGACACGGATGACGCGTCGCGCGCGCGCATGTTCGACCGCCAGGAACGCCACGTCACGGCGCTCGGCGTCAAATAAATTCATTTGACAAGTGCCGGAATTTTTATACATTCTTTCAGCGAGCAATGATCACACGCTGAGACTATCACCATGATGAATACTACTGTAATGCAGGAAAAAATCGTTGAAATTTTGGTCTACCTGGTCGGCGAGCTTCGCAAGAACAAGCCGATCGGCGAGATCGATTTGTCGGTGCTTTCGACGCGGGGCTTTACCACGGCGGAAATCAGCGCCGCGTTCAACTGGGTATACGATAAAATCTCGAAGGGGGACGAGCTGAAAACGGACGAGATTCCGTCGACCGAACAGTCGTTCCGCGTTTTACACGATGCAGAGCGTATGGCGATCACGCCGGCTGCACAGGGATATCTGATGCAGCTGCGCGAGATCGGGCTGATCTCCGATGCTGATATCGAAACGGTCATCGATCGTGTGATGATGTCGGGCTATGTGACTGTCGATATCGAAGAAATGAAATCCCTTGTGGCACTAACGCTATCGGATTCGGACGATTCGCTGAATACGGGCAGCCGCATCATGCTGAACAGCAAAGATACGATCCACTAAGGAAGGCAACTGGAATACATGAGCAAATCATTGATCATTGTTGAGTCACCCTCAAAAGCCAAAACGATCAATAAATACCTGGGCAAAGACTTTATTGTTGAAGCATCGGTGGGGCATCTCAAGAATTTGCCCAAGTCGAAATTGGGTGTTGACGTCGATAACGGATATGCGTCGGTCTACGAAACGATCGCGGGAAAAGAACCCCTGCTCGAGAAACTGAAATCCCTCGCCGCAAGCGCATCCTCAGTCTATATCGCAACTGACCCTGACCGCGAGGGCGAGGCGATCGCGCATGATATCGCCGAAGAAGTCAAGTCGGAGAACAAGAATATTTCACGCGTCCTGTTCCACGAGATCACGCCCAACGGCGTGCGCGACGGAATGGACGCTCCGCGAAAAATCGACACGAACCTCGTCGATTCGCAGCGCGCGCGCCGCGCGATGGACCGAATCGTCGGATACAAAATCTCTCCCTTCATCTGGAAAACAGTCTACTACGGGCTCTCGGCCGGCCGTGTGCAGAGCGTCGCCCTGCGTCTGATCTGCGAACGCGAAGACGAGATTAAAAAATTCGTCCCCATCGAATACTGGTCCATCACCGGAGAGTTCAAAACAGAGAAATCGGAACCCTTCTTTGCAAAGCTCATCAAGGTCGCGGGGGAGGATCCGAAGGTGTCCGACGAAACGACGGCCACAGGCTACGTCAACGACATTCTTCAGCAGCAATTTACAATCACCGATGTCGCGAAACGGCAGGTCAAACGCAATCCGTTGCCGCCGTTCATCACAAGCTCGCTCCAGCAGGAGGCGGCGGGTCGTCTGCGGTACTCGGCGAAACGAACGATGATCCTCGCCCAGAAACTCTACGAGGGCATCGATCTCGGCGAGGAAGGCACTGTCGGTCTCATCACCTATATGAGAACCGACTCCACGCGTCTGAGCGAAGAGGCGGTCACCGGTGTGAGGGAGTACATCGCAGAATCGTACGGCACGGAGTATCTGCCGAAAGAGCCACGCCAGTTTAAAAAAGGGAAATCGTCGCAGGACGCGCACGAGGCCATCCGTCCCACGTCGATCAAATACACGCCGAAATTCGTCAAGAAATTCCTCGACAAGGAACTCTACGCGCTCTACGAACTGATCTGGAACCGCTTTGTGGCATGCCAGATGAGCCCTGCCACATTCGAGCAGGTCACTGTCGACATCACGGGCGGCGATTACGTGTTTCGCGCCACCGGATCGCTTCCGCTGTTTCGCGGATTCCTTCAAGTCTATGACGATGTGGCCGAAGATAAAGGAACGGGGGATGAAGACGATCCCACGTCGAAAATCCCGAAATCGCTTGCAGTCGGGCAATCGACGCGTGTGCTCAACATCCTGCCGCGTCAGCATTTTACAAAACCGCCTGCGCGGTTTACTGAGGCGAGCCTTGTGAAGGAGCTCGAGTCGCTCGGCATCGGCCGGCCCAGCACATACGCGCAGATCGTCGCGACGATTCTGGATCGGAAATACGTCGAGCAGAATGAACGCAAGCTCTTCGCGACGCCGCTTGGCATGGTGATCACGAAGATTCTTGTCGAGAGTTTTCCGAAGATCGTGAACACGAAATTCACCGCGCTCATGGAAGATGAGCTCGAGACGGTGGCAAGCGGCAAGAATGATTATGTACAGGTGATGGACGATTTTTACAAGCCGTTCATCGCGTCGCTTACGGCAATTGACGGAGAGGCGTCCAGAATCAAGAAATCGCTTCAGCAGGATGCAGGCGAGGCCTGCGACCTCTGCGGCAAACCGATGATCATTAAATGGGGGCGCTACGGGCAGTTCAAAGCATGCTCGGGATATCCGGCATGCAAGAACAGAAAGCCGCTCGAGGACGAGACAGAAAAATTCGAACACATGGCGGGCATCAAATGCAAGCTCTGCGGAGCCGATATGGTCGTCAAGGGCGGACCGTTCGGACAATTCCTCGGATGTTCGAACTATCCGTCGTGCAAGAATACGCAGCCGATCACGACCGGCATCAAATGTCCGAAGTGCAAGGATGGCGACATCATCGAGCGGAAGACAAGGCGTCGCCGCTTCTATTACAGGTGTTCGAATAACACCGAAGAGAATGGGACGTGCGACTTCATCTCGTGGGATAAACCAGTGCTCCAGCCCTGCACGCAATGCGGCAATCCGTATCTCGTGCAAAAGAGTGCAAAACGCAAGGGGGATTATCTTCTTTGCCCGGAGTGCAAGGAAGAATATTATACAGAAACGCCGGCGATGGCGGTATAATCCGCCTCCGTTGTAAAGCGCCAATCATCCCATGCATGAAATTATAGACGCATTTTTAACGTACCTGAAACACGAGCGCAGATATTCTGTTCATACGATCGAATCGTACGCGCGGGATCTGACACAGTGGGAGGAGTTCGTCGCGCGTGAATATCCCGAGTGCATTGCGGATCTGACGCGTGTGGATGCGGGAGTACTCCGCGAATTCCTAGCTCTGACGCTCGAAGGCGGTGCGGCACGGACATCGGCGGCAAGGAAACTCTCCGCGCTTCGTTCATTCTTCAAATATTGCGTACGCACGCACGTCATCCCTCAGAATCCATCACTCCGCATACAGACGCCGAAGCGCGAGAAGCATCTGCCGCATTTTGTCGACGAGCAATCGATGCGAGCCGTGCTTGCCAAGCCGGACCGGGAGACGTTCGACGGCGCACGCGACGCCGCGATGCTCGAATTATTTTACAGCAGCGGCATACGCCGGGCGGAGCTTCAGGCGCTGCGGTCGAAGGATGTGAATCTCGCCGAGCGCACGATGAAAGTCTCAGGCAAAGGCGCCAAGCAGCGCATCGTGCCCTTCGGCACGCATGCGGCCGAGGCGCTCATCGTCTATCTGCGATTCAGAGCAACACTGTCGATTCCGCCTTCGCAGGCGGAACTTCCGTTATTCCTTTCACGGCGGGGCAGCCCGCTTTCTCCGTCCACCATCACCGGTATCGTCCACAAATATCTTCAGGAGGCAACCGAACTTTCACAGAAAAGTCCGCATGTGTTACGTCATACCTGCGCCACGCACCTGCTCAACAACGGCGCAGATCTCCGCGTTGTCAAGGAGCTGCTCGGACATGAGAGCCTTTCGACGACGCAAATTTATACTCATGTGACTCTTGAACGCCTTCAGCGAATCTATCGTCAGGCCCACCCGAAGGCTGGAGAGGAACTGAGCGCAGAAACATAAATACATATCAACGAAGGAGGACGTATGGACATCCGCATAACAGCCCGCCACTTTACGGCGAATGATTCGCTCCGAGAATACGCATTTGCAGCATTGAAGAAGCTGGAGCGATATTACAACGGTATTCTAAACGCGGATATGGTGCTGAGTTATCAAAAGATGCAGAACAGTGTCAAGACAGTGGAGCTGCATGTGAGCGTGTATGGGATGACGCTGAAATCGGTCAGCGAATCGGAGGATTTCTCAAAATCGGTAGACGAGGCGATTGATAAGGTTGAACGGCAAATTCAACGCTATAAGAGCAAATTACGCGACAAGGAAAAAGAAAAAATCAGGAAAGTGACAGAGAAAGTCTAATGGCCCAGGGACCCACCACATTAACCAACGCGAAGGAAATCCGAAAGCAGAGCATCACAGTCGGATTCCTGTTCGAGACAATCAAAGAGCGCCTGAAACTCCGGGCGCTCAATAACGTCGGCTTCGAGAATCCGATCCGGGACAAGAATATCCACCGTCCCGGATTGGCGCTCGCCGGATACGTTGCATTGTTCACATACGACCGCGTCCAGGTCTTCGGCAACACCGAAATGCTCTATCTCGCGAGCCTCCCGCTCGAATCGAGGATCGCGGCATTCAATACGCTTTTCAAATTTGCAATTCCCTGCATCGTCATCACCGACTGCAACGTGATGGACCCGGAATTGATCGCCCTGGCGACGGATCATAACGTTCCGGTCTTCCAAACGACATTGGCAACGACCAAAGCCACGTATTTTCTGAGCGATTTCCTCGACGATCAGTTCTCGCCGCAGACGACAGTTCACGGATCGTTCGTTGACGTGTACGGCATCGGCGTGCTCATCGTCGGGCGTTCGGGCATCGGCAAGAGCGAGATCGCGCTCGATCTCGTTGAGCGGGGACACAGACTCGTCTCGGACGACGTCGTGACGATCACACGCAAGGGGGAGGGGATCTTGATCGGGGCGGGCACCGACCTGGTCAAGCATTTCATGGAAATCCGGGGACTGGGACTGATCGACGTGAAGACGATCTTCGGCATCCGGTCGATCCGATTCCAGAAGCGCGTTGAAGTCGTCGTCGAGCTCATGGAATGGGCATCGGATGGGGAATTTACACGCACGGGTCTCGACCAGGAGACGATCTCGATCATGGATGTCGACATCCCGCACATCAAACTCCCGATCTTCCCCGGGAAGAACGTCACGGTGATCGCCGAGGTGATCGCGCTCAACTATTTGCTGAAACATCATGGCTACGACGCCGCCAAGGAGTTCTCGAAGAAGCTCGAGCAGCTCATCGCACAGAAATCGCGGAACGAAGTCAAGCGCGCAATCGATTATTTTGAACATGATTTTGAATAATGATGTCGAAACGGGACCCGACAGTGTAAATAGCATGTCGGAAGAAAAGCCCGTAAGGCATTAAAATACCTTGACAAACCAGTCAAAATTTTATATTTTCATTTCCATAATTCCTTTTACTGCATACTCTATAAAGTGAAACAGCATATGCGCAAAAACCACAAACTATTCTTTTATTCGGAGGAATCTGTTTCTTTCGTCGAAGCGAAGGGATTCAAGATTAAATTTGCGCTCAAAATTGCAGGATCGATACTGGCGGGTGTGATGTGTCTCGGAGCCCTTAATCACGTCTGTGGAGACGTGATTGGAGTCGAAGGAAGAAACGTTTCCGGATTCATGACAGAAAACCGCATGCTGAAAGCGGAAGTCCGAAATCTGAACAGCAAATTGGTGGCGCTTGGCACGACAATGGAGAAACTGATCGAACGTGACAACACACTGCGAACGGCGGTCGATCTGCCTGCAATTGATGTGGATGTGCAGAAACTTGGCACAGGCGGTGCGAAGGAACTCAGCTACACCGGAATTGTTTCAGGGGATGCCAGCGAAATGATCGCCTCGTCTCAACATCTCATGGCAAAACTTGAAAAAGAGATCGCCTATCAGCGCCAAAGCGCCGAAGAGATCTACAAGAAGTCTGAATCCAACAAGCAGAGATTCGCCAGCATGCCGGCCATCAAGCCGATGAGCGGCGAATTCACGTACCACGGATTCGGATACAGACGAGATCCGCTCCTCGGCGTCCAGCGTATGCATGAGGGAGTCGACATACAGAATAATGTCGGCACACCAGTGTACGCCACCGGCGACGGGACGATTGTGTTTGCGGGACCCACAGGCAGTGCCTACGGCTCGGCCGTGGAGGTGAATCATGGATTCGGATACAGCACATGGTACGCCCATTTGTTGCGTCCCGTGGTCCATGCCGGAGAAAAAGTGAAGCGCGGCACGCTCATCGCCTATTCGGGAAATTCGGGTCGGTCAACGGGTCCGCATTTGCACTACGAGGTTCGCCTGAACGGCGAATCGAAAAACCCTGTTGAGTTTTTTGTGGATGATGTCGATTACAACAAAATCCGCGCCCAATTGGGACTACTAAAGAGATAACATATGGGTCTATAATTTTTTATTAAGGAGAGATTGTCGTATGATATGGACAATGGAGTTGGCATCGTCTTTGGAAGAAGCGCCCTGGCCAGCCACAAAGGATGAACTGATTGATTATGCCGCCCGGACAGGAGCTCCTGTCGAAGTGATTGAAAATTTACAGGAGTTGGAAGACAGTGACGAGCCCTATGAAAGCATCGAAGAAATTTGGCCCGACTATCCTTCCAACGACGACTTCTTCTATGAAGATGACAGCGAATATTAATATCAATGATCAATGCTTTCCGCGGGCTGTCAGCTGTTGATGACAGGAAGCGAAGTATCATGTGCAGAAACCCAGCAATCAAGCCGCTGGGTTTTTTATTAAGCGGGACTCACTACGATCAGTACACCTCTCACATATCGCATTCTCTGTAGTACCATCGCCGGATTGATCCTCAGTATCACAACCGCCGCATCGGCGCCGCTGACCGGGCCGGACGTCCAGGATAACACACGGCCGCCCGTCGAGATCAATTCGATCACGATCCTTGTTGACGGAGAAACGTCGCCGGCCCGGTTGAAGGCTGAAATGCGAACGACTGAAACGCCGAACCGCGTGTCGGTCTTCGCTTATGAACACATTTGGGAACGACTTGGATCGCCGCGATCGTTGTTCGATCCTTCGGCATTTGAACGCGATCTCGTCCGGTTGCGCGAATTTTTCACCGAATATGGATATTTCCATGCCGTGATCGATACGGCATTCTCATATCCCTCACCCGACAAGATGGATATTGAACTGCGCGTCAAAGAGAATGTCCGTTCGCTCGTCGATACGATCAGGATCGAAGGGATCGAATCGGTGTCGGCCGATATCGCCGACGAGATCACCGCCAATTGCGGGATCAAATCTGGAATGCCATACTCCACCGAAGCGCTCGAACAGGAGCGTCTCCGCGCGCTGAAAGTGTTTCATAACGGCGGATATCCCGATGCAGACATCGAAGCGATCGTTCCGATCCGGTATCTTTCGACGAACAACATCACTGTCACGCTTCGGTACACTCCGGGCCGCCGTTACGTCTTCGGCCCGGTGACGATCGCAGCCGATACGACAGAAGTGGACCGGAATGTCGTGCTGCGCCAGCTCGATTTTGTACCGGGCGAGGTGTACAACGAGGAGAAGAAGACTGCGAGCGAACAAAACCTGAACCGTCTCGGCCTGCTCGAAAATGCGGCCGTCAAGCCGATGCCCAGGAGCGAAGGCGGCATCTCGCCGTATATTCCGATGCAGATCTCGTACCGCGTGCTCGAACTGAAGGAGATCACGCCCGAGGTCGAGGTGAACAACGAATTGAGCCAGTTCACGACGGGTATCGGACTCGGGTACAGCCATCGGAATCTGCTTGGCAATGCAAGCACATTCTCGACGCGGGCCCGTGCCCGGCTCATCGAGCCGCTGAGCCTCGACTGGGGCGGATTGTTCAATTACGGATTGAAGGAACAATCGCTCCTGACGAAGGCGGATAT
>DATGXR010000169.1:0-3987 GCA_035298825.1 Bacteroidota bacterium | reverse complement strand
CACATCGTTGAGAAGTGATTTCATATTCAAATGGCAAATAATAATTGTCCGATCCAATCTGCCTGTGCGGATTGTGACCGCTTTCAGGTGGTGTGCGTTCTTCTCCATTGATGATATCCGTGGGAAAATATCGTATTGTTGCGCCATCCTGGACATGCTGGTTGAAGTGAACGATCGTGTTGGTATCAATCTTCTTTAATAACTCATATATTTCCCGGGTTGTAAAAGTGGTATCTGTCCAGCATTTCATATCGAGCCAGAACTCAAAAATAGGTCCATAATTTTCGGCCAGTTCTGTTAATTGAGTTGTGATAATTTCCTTCGATGACAGGAGCGCCATTTCATTTTTTATTTCAGGATTCCATTCCCACGGCTTCCAGTCCTTTCCCCACAGACAATAATACAAGCATGGTTTGATATTGTATTTTCGGCATGCATCGACAAATAATCGTACGACATCCTTTTTAAACGGGCTGTTTGCAACATCAAATTTGGTCACCTTGCTATCCCACAAACAAAACCCTGAGGTATGCCGTGTTGTTAAGACGGCATATGTCACACCCGCTTTCTGAAATGCCGACATCATCGTATCAAAATTAAGATGAACCGGATTAAAGACTGACGGATCTGTATTTTTACTCAACTCATTTTCAATTGATGTATTGTCATTGAAGTGAACGAATGCGCCGAATTTTAAACGTTGCCATTCGCGAATCGATCCATTGACATCAGATGAAGTGCCGGTTTTCGATACGCTGTCCGGAGTACATGATAAAACGAGCATCGCACAGACGAGACTCGATGCGATCAGAACGCGACACTGTCGATACAATGTAGTCATCGGATTTCCTCCGAACCACGATTCTCATTGAAAACGAGCCGATCTGCCATCGGACTTTCCTATCGCGCTAAAAATAGCAAACTCTTTCGGTAATTGCCATGCCCGATAAGAGAAGATCGCCGGTTTCGCAGCCTTTCTTCGGAATAATCTATCGCATCAGTCATCGAAAATATTTACATTGGAGGCACTCCCGTAGGAGGGATCCGCATCAATCAATGTCAGGGCGCCATTTCGTTCATGAATAGGATATTGATATGTTGAAAAAAATATTTTTCATCGCACACATGTGTATTGTCGGTTGTCTTTTTCTGATGAGCCGAACCGCCTGCGCGCAGGCAAAGCCGCAAGCGGTGGTCGAAGATTTTAAACCGGCATCGACGAATCAGGGCGGAAGTGAATACCCTCAGGTAAACTCGGAAGGACGTATCAGGGCGCGCATCAAGGCTCCCGATGCAAAGAGTGTTCTACTGAATGTCAGCGGGAACAGATACCCCATGACCAAAGACGACCAGGGGATATGGATGGGCACATCGGAACCATTCGATGAAGGCAATCACTACTACGGGCTTGTGATTGACGGTGCTGAAGTGCCGGATCCGGGCAGTACGTTTATCTTCGGTTCCGGCGCATGGCGTAACGATGTCGAAATCCCGGCACGGGATCAGGACTTCTACGCCCTGAAGAACGTGCCTCACGGCCAGTTGCGTGAGATCTACTATTACGGCAAGACCAGTCAATCACTCCGCCACTGTTTCGTCTACACTCCGCCCGACTATGATAAAGATGTCACGAAACACTTTCCCGTATTGTATCTGCAACACGGATATCGTGAAGGTGAAAGCGGCTGGGGAGCTCAGGGGCATGCGGGATTGATTATGGACAATCTTCTTGCCGAGGGGAAGGCGAAGCCATTGATCATTGTAATGGAAAACGGAGGCATATCGGATGATTTGAGCAGCCGCGGCGGTCTTGCAGGATTCGATTTTGGAATATTCGACCGCATCCTTCTTGAGGACGTGATTCCCTTTATTGATGGAAATTTTCGCACGATTGCCGATCAGCCGCATCGGGCGATGGCCGGCTTGTCCATGGGGGGAATGCAGACGAAGCATATCACAATGGCACACCTCAATTCGTTTTCGCATATCGGTCTCTTCAGCGGTGGCAGCATTTCAATGAACGATGTGGAGAAGGCGCAGGGATTTAAAGACAAAGTCAAACTCGTATTCGTGAGTTACGGAAGCCGGGAACTCGATAGGGATCACAGCGCGTTCGGCGGCGATCCGAGGAAAAACACTGATGCGTTGAAACAAGCCGGTATCAACAGTGTGTTTTATGTGTCGCCGAATACCGCCCACGAATGGCAGAGTTGGAGACGCAGTTTACATGAATTTGCCCCGTTGCTGTTCCGCGACGACGGTTCTTCTGCACGCAAAGGCGGCTTCGGCGGTCCAATTGAGCTCGGCCCCGACGACAAGCCTGCGTTCAGCGATCCGCCAACCGGGTTCAGGGAGAAGCGGGAAACGATCGCACACGGCACCATGACGACTGTGCAGTACGACTCCAAATCACTTTCCACTCGTCGTGAAATGCTGGTGTATACGCCTCCCGGTTATTCTTCAGACAAAAAATATCCGGTGTTGTATTTGCTGCATGGTCTGAATTCAGGAGCCGGTCAATGGCCATACTGGATCCATGCTGATTATGTGATCGATAACTTGTTGGCTGACGGAAAGATTGGACCGGTCGTCATGGTTTTTCCGAATTGTAATACGAACATCACTATGGCCAATCCCAAACCCGATGAACAGGAGGAGCGAAAAGGAGGATATAAGGGATACGGAATACTTTTCGAGAACGACCTGCTTAAGGATATCATCCCCTACATAGAGTCGCATTATTCTGTGTATACCGATCGCGATCATCGCGCTCTTGCGGGGTTATCTATGGGTGGCGGCCAATCGTTGAATATCGGACTCAACCACATCGCTGAATTCGCCTTTGTCGGCGGATTTTCTTCGGCTCCCAATACCAATGAATTCGGTGGACTGTCGACTACCACACTATTGCCTGATGTGGCGGCTGCACGGGAGCAGCTTAAGGTGTTGTGGCTGGGGGTAGGGAACAAGGACGGCCTCATCAGTGTCAGCCAGCGTGTGCACCAGCACCTTAAAAAACAAGAGGTTCCGCATGTCTGGCACGTTGATGGCAATGCTCACGACGATACCGAGTGGGCCAACAATCTGTATCTTTTTGTTCAGCACATTTTCAAATGATTAAAAAAATTGTGTTCATGTAACAGGATGAAAATCAAACAACTATTACTGAGGAAAATATGACAACGAACACACCGGATGCGGGTCCGTTTGAAGCATTCAATATGTCCATCTCTCTTACTGTGAAAGATCTTCAGAAAAGCGTTGAATGGTATCACGAGATCATCGGATTTTCGATCGAGCGCAGAAACGAACGGGACGGGAAACTGAGGAGCGTCTATGTCAATGCAGGCACGGTACGTCTTGCCCTTAATCAGGATGACGGAGCGAAAGGGTGGGACAGGACGAAGGGCGTTGGATTCTCGTTCAACATCAAGACAAATCAGGATATCGACGAGATCGCAAAGCGGATCAAGGCCAACGGCGGCACACTGGACATGGAACCGACCGATATGCCATGGGGCTCGCGCGTGATTCGTCTTACTGATCCGGATCATTTTAAATTTTCGATTTCGCGAGTGATCGACGCACGCTGAATCCCCATCACAGCGGCGATGGAGGACAAGCCTCATGGCCTGGTCGATAACTGGCTGCGTCATATCCGGGACATCCATCAACGCCATCACGAACAGACAGATCACATTATCGTCCCCGACTCTGACCCCAATGCATTTGCCACTGGCGGATCAGTGTATCGCTGTTAAATTGACTCACCTAATTGGCTCTGCACCGACACAAAGGAAGAGGCACAATCCCTAACCCTTGCATTTTTTTCTCGTTTTGTTCCCCCGGAAAATCGTATATTGCACTTTCATCATAGGAGAATTTCGATGGCACACGAAGAGATTGATCGCAGGAAGTTCCTTCGCAATTCACTCATCGGCGGGGCAGGTGCGCTGCTTTCGTCGTCATTGATCGCACAGCAGAAGG
>DATGXR010000168.1:0-2499 GCA_035298825.1 Bacteroidota bacterium | reverse complement strand
ATGTTCATCGGTAATTTCCTTGCGCTGAAGCAGCGGAACATCAAGCGGCTGCTTGCCTATTCATCCATCACGCACCTCGGGTATCTGCTTGTGGCGTTCATCGTGAGCGGCCCATCGGCCACCGAAGCAGTCATGTATTATTTATGCGCATATATCCTGACATCGATGTCGGCCTTCGGCGTGGTGAGTGTGTGTTCGTCGAGCACGCTGCAGTTATACACGCTTGATGAATACCGGGGACTCTTCTGGACGCGTCCCTGGCTTGCTGCGATGTTCACGGCGTCGCTTCTGTCGCTTGCCGGGATTCCGCTTACTGCAGGCTTCATCGGAAAATATCTCATCATCAGTGCCGGCGCCGGAAGCGCGCAGTGGATGCTGCTTGTGATACTTGTGATCAACAGCGCGATCGGCATTTATTATTATCTGCGTGTGGTGGTGGCCATGTATTTGGAACCGGGAGGCGATGCTGGCGATGCCCGAGCGATCGAAGCAATGCCGATCGCCGGAGGCATTGTGCTTGCCGTCTTGACGCTCGGTGTCGTCTGGCTTGGAGTGTCTCCTTCAGCTGTGATCGATCTGATACGAAGCGCGTTTCCATTATAACAACAAACAAAAAAATCCGGTTGGGAAAAATATGATTTCGCTGAGCCGGTCGCAGAAAAAAAAAGGTAACAATATATTCCAGTGAGCCGGTTACAGCAAATAAAAGAAGGCGTGGAGTGACGATGTCGGAACAGAGAAGAGAACGGGATTCGATGGGAGAAGTCGAGATCCCACGCAGCGCGTACTGGGGAGCGCACACACAGCGGGCGATCGAAAATTTTCCGGTGAGCGGTCTGGTCTTTCCGCCTGTATTCCTCCAGGCGCTTGCGCTCGTCAAGCAGGCTTGCGCGATCGTCAATCGGGATGATGCGGCGCTCGATCCGTCGTATGCCGAAGCCATCATTCAGGCCTGCCGCGAGGCGGCCGAGGGCGCATTCGCTTCGCAGTTCCCGATCGATATTTTTCAGACTGGTTCGGGCACATCAACGAATATGAACATGAACGAAGTCATCGCCACGCGCTCGAACGAGATCCTCACCGGTGCGCGGCGAACCACGCAGCCCGTGCATCCGAACGATCATGTGAACATGGGGCAGTCGTCGAACGATGTGATTCCGACGGCGATACACTGTGCGGTGTGTCTGCAGACAGAACAGGAATTGTTTCCCGAGCTCGATGCGATGGCCGAAGCCATTCGTTCGCAGGAGGAACGATTCGCTGACGTGGTGAAAACAGGACGCACACATTTGATGGATGCGATGCCTGTGACATTCGGCCAGGAGCTCTCCGGATGGAGATCGCACATCGTGCACGCGAAGGATGAGATCGCCTACGCGCTCAGGCGCATCCGCCAGC
The DNA here is from genome assembly GCA_035298825.1 of Bacteroidota bacterium. Taxonomy (GTDB): domain Bacteria; phylum Bacteroidota; class Ignavibacteria; order UBA10030; family UBA8401; genus CAISDA01. The sequence continues at coordinate 1,101 of DATGXR010000168.1, read as the reverse complement.
TTGCCATCGGCGGCACGGCCGTGGGCACGGGCGTCAATACGAGAGCCGGCTTCGGCACGCGTGTGGCGCGCAGATTATCGGAATTGACGGCGATCGAATTTTCGGAGACCCCGAATCATTTCGAGGCGCAGTCGATCATGAATGCCATCTGCGCATTTTCATCGAGCCTGCGAACGTATGCGATGGGACTCGTAAAAATTGCAAACGACTTGCGCCTGATGAACAGCGGACCGTTTTCGGGTTTGGGCGAAATCCGTCTGGCATCGTTGCAGCCCGGCAGCTCGATCATGCCCGGGAAGGTCAATCCCGTGATTCCCGAAGCCGCGCGCATGGCATGCATGCAGGTGATGGGCAACGATGCCGTTGTTGCGCTTTCGTGCGCGATGGGGGAATTCGAATTGAACGTGATGCTGCCCGTGATTGCGCATAACGTGCTCGAGTCGATCACGCTGCTGAGTGGTGTGTCGCGCCTCATGGCCGAGAAGGCCGTGCGGACATTCGAGATCGACCGGGAGCGCATTGCGCTCGCGCTTGAAAAAAATCCAATCGTTGCAACCGTACTGAATCCCGTCGTGGGTTACGACACGGCCTCGGCAGTTGTAAAAAAATCGATGCATGAAAAGATCACGGTGCGTCAGGCCGCGCTTGCACTCGGCGTCATCACGGAGGAACAAGCCGCGCGTCTCTTTGATATCGCGCAGATGACGCAACCGGGATTTTCAGCCGCGGGCGACTGAAATCACCAATGCAACAAAGACAATACAGGAGACAATTGACGTGACTGTGACATTGCAACCGGAAACCGTGCTGGATCACTACCGGCGCTGGGGATATCTTGAAGCCGCGATCGATCCGTTCGGCACGATTCAATCGGAGTCGCTGAGCGAAGGCGCGTCATCTGCGGATGATGAGGACGTCGCGCAGGCGCGATCGTACTACTGCGGGACGATCGGCATTGAATTCATGCACATTGCCGACAGCGAGCGCCGGGAGTGGATACAGGAGAAGATGGAACGCGAGCGGGATGCGGAAGACCGTGGAAGAATCCTCAGGCGCATCCTTGCAGCCGAACTATTTGAGCAGGTGATACAGCAGCGCTAT
>DATGXR010000167.1:0-2510 GCA_035298825.1 Bacteroidota bacterium | reverse complement strand
GGATTTTATTACAACGACGGATTTTTCTCGTATTCGATTTACGATCCGTGGTTCGACGATCCCTGGTACTGGACGATGGGATGGAGGCCGTACGTGCTGTATCCGTACCCGACCTGGTATCCCTATGGTTCGTATTATGGCGGACATCATTATTGGGGATACTATAACGGCGGCTACGATCACCATGGATATGGAGGAGGCATCGGCGCTCCCCGCAATCCTCAGCGCCAGCGTCTGACCGGTTCCATGCGCGACACTCATGTCGGAGGTTCCTATAATCCGATTTCGCCCATTTCGGGTACAGTGACCCCGCCCGGAACACAGGGGTCGGTGCGCCAACGCGGCATTACTGGCGAACGTCCGGCGACGACCACAACAACGACGTCGTCTGCGGAGCCGACGCGTACCACTTCGCGCACACGCGGCAACGATACGCCATGGTGGGAGCGTGATAAACAAACGCAATCGAACCGTCCTGCAGATGGACAGGCCACAACAAGAACTCGCCGCCCGCAGCCGGGTGTCGATCAGACACAGCGCACAGGAACCTCGGCGCAGTCGCCGTCACAGCAGGGACAGGCACAGGATCAGCCGCGGCGCGAAGGCCGCCAACGATCATCACACGACGGAGGCGGACAATCAAGCGGCCGGCAGACGCAGTCAGTTCCCGCTCAGCAGCCGCATTATAATCCCCCTCCGGCACACAACGGCGGCGGAGGCGGCGGACGTGAACGCTCATCAGGCGGCAGCAGCGGCGGGTCATCATCAGGCAGATCATCTTCATCGGGTAGCAGTTCGTCTTCGGGCGGCGGCGGCTCACGAACACGAGGCAGATAATCATGAACACACGAACTCTTTCAACATTATTCGTCATCGCCATCGTTGCGATGATCGGCTTGGCCGGGTGCTACACGCAATTGATGCCGTTCAGGGAAGCCGTTGAAATACGCAAAATGTCAAAGGCCTCCGAGCATAATCCAAGAGGCATGGCAGCGGCAAGCGGAGCCGATCTGAATTACAGCAACGATTGTCTCACATGCCACAGCCAGGCCGAGCTCAATGACCGGGCGTTCGATATGGACCGGGCCGGACTCATTTCCGTGCACGGCGGCGCATACGATCCTTATGGCTGGCAGAGTCCCTATACGCAGCCGCCCTGGTGGGATCCTTATCCGACGATCTCTATCGCCCCCGGCGGACCGGGTCAAACGCCGGTCATCCTGACAGGAAGCGGATCAAATACGGATGCACAGAAAAACTCGACTCGCGCGCGCAAAGCACCTTCGGCAGCGGAGCGCCAAAACTCGACACGGACGCGAACAACTCCGGCAACAACGGCAAGTCCGGCCCCGACAACACCAGCAACGCCGACAACGCCGACAGGCACATATACTCCGCCTGTGATCTCGACACCGTCGACGCCGAGCAATCCTCCTCCTTCATCGCCGCCGGCCGATACTCGCTCGCGCTCGGGTTCCGGAAGTGAGGGAACGCCAACGCGCAAAAGCGGATCGGGACGGTGACGGGATTTTTTGAGACGGAAAATTTTTAATGAGAAGTCAATCGAACGTTACACTGGCGGTACATCACGGTAAAGACACTTTACCCAATACTCTATTATATACTCTATGAAAAAGACACTCGCAGTTTTTTTTGCGCTCACATTCGTCTTCACATCATTCACCTGGGCGCAAACAATCGAAGATGCAATGCGCCTCACATCGCAGGAACGCGGCGTGGGTTCGCGCGCGCTCGGCATGGGAAACGCGTATATCGGCGTGTCGGATGACTTTTCAGCCACATACTGGAATCCGGCAGGCCTTGCACAGATGCGCCGCATCGAAATCACCGGGGGCCTGACGCATTATTCGTACAGCAATTCAACCGCATACCTGGGACAGACCACGGACGATTCGAAATCGGCCACGAAGCTCGACAATATCGGCTTTGCATTTCCGTTCCCCACACGCCAGGGAAGTTTCGTCATCGCCTTCGGATACAACCGTGTTGCCGATTACACGACAGCCTTGTCGTATAACGGATACAATCCAAACAGTTCAATCATCCCGACGCTCCATGACGCTAGCGATACGTATAATATTCCGTTCAACACATACCTTGAAAGCGAAAGCGGGTACACGGCATTGAACGGCAATGTGAATCAGAACGGCGTCGTGCGCGAATCGGGCGGACTCGGCAATTGGGCCTTCGCCGCTGCAATCGATGTGGCGCCCGATATTTCATTCGGTCTCACGTTCAATGTGCTGAACGGTTCATATAAATACGAGCGTACGTACATCGAGTCTGACGCGCATAACGTCTATAATAATATGAACCCGAATCTTCCAGTCGATTCGGCATATCTTCGCTTCAACAAATTCACGCTCGATAACGTGATCGACGACAATATCACGGGCATCAATGCGATGTTCGGCATGATGTACAGAAGCGACCGCTTCCGCATCGGCCTCACGATCAAGACACCGACCACTGTGAAGGTGACGGAAACC
>DATGXR010000166.1:0-3620 GCA_035298825.1 Bacteroidota bacterium | reverse complement strand
GACTCGGATTTGAATCCGAAGCCGCCGCCGAATGCGCCATCACCGTGCTCGCCAAAAAGAAGATCAAGGCGGGACGCTGATCGCAACGTCGCCGTGAGGAATCGTAAGAGAAAGAACGAGTGTGCGTATGAAACAGATATTGAATACCGCGATCAAGACCGCGTTGCTCGCCCTGTGTGTCGCCAATGCGGGATGGGCGCAGACAACGATCCGCATCAACGAAGTCTACACGCGCGGCACATCGGGCAATCGCGACTGGGTCGAGATCTATAATTCCGCTTCGACATCGATCGATGTGAGCGGATTCAAGATCTACGACAACGGCGGACGCACCGGCACAAAACCGAAAAAAGTACTTCCTTCGGGCACGACGGTGGCCGCCAACGGCTTCATTGTCATTGTCACAGATACGGCAAGCTTCACGGGCGACCTGAGCGATTTCGGATTATCGAACAACGGCGACTCGGTCTGGGTCGAAAATACAACAGGTCTTGTGATTGATTCGGTGTTCATTCCCGCGCTTGGCGTCGATACATCGTATGCGCGCAAGCCTGACGGCACGGGCACGTTCGTCAAGTCAACACCCCCGACCAAGGGAAAGACGAATACTCCGGCTGCCAGTGCGGTGGTGCAGCAGCTTTCGACTGTGCCGGGCACATATCGTCTCGAGCAAAATTTCCCGAATCCGTTCAATCCCTCAACGACGATCCGTTTCGTCATTCCCTCCGCGGGACATGTCAGGCTCGAGGTGTTCGATCTGCTTGGGCAGCATATGACGGATCTGGTCGATCAGGTGCTCGCAGCCGGAACGTACTCGGTTCGCTTCGACGCAGGCAGCATGATTCCCGCCGGCATGTATTTATATCGTCTGCACTCGGGCGGCGCGACAATCATCAAACGCATGACGTTGGTAAAATAAGACTCGTTATCACTTCGTTTTTAAAAACAAAAAAAAGCGTGAGCACGCACTGATGGCTCACGCTTTTTTTTTGTTTTTCCACAGCCGACGCTGCCGCTTACTTGCTTGCTGATGAACTCCCGTTTGTCGATGTCGAACTGCCTGATGCGCTTTGTCCGGATTGCTTCTTGTCGGAACTTTCAGCGGCGCTCTTCGATTCCGAAGCCGGTGAACTTGGCGCCGGACGATCGCTCTTCGGTGTCGCATCATTGTTTGACTTCGACACGCTTGAAGATGAAGATGCTGATGATGTCGACGCCTGACTCGATCCTTTTTTATAGTCGGTCAGATAAAAACCCTGCCCCTTGAAAATGAGGCCCGAACCGCTGCCGATGATGCGCACGAGATTCGGTGTCTTGCATTTCGGACACATCACAAGCGGATCGTCTTTCATTGACTGGAACTCTTCCATCGTATGCGAGCAGTGCTTGCATCGGTATTCATATGTTGGCATTGCGTAATTGCTCTCTTCGTTTTTATAAAAATGATTCTGCACAAATGTGCTGCTTATTTCAGTTGTTGAAATCCCTGTTTCATCCGCTCGACGGCTTTCCGCAAATCATCCATCGAACATGCGTACGATAATCGGATGTTGTTCTTCGCGCCGAACCCGCTGCCCGGCACGGTCACCACGCGGCATTCTTCGAGCAGATACTGCGTGACGTCGTCGCCCGTTTTAATCTTCTTGCCGTTATACGATCCGCCTGCAAGTCCGCTTACATTCGGGAAGAGATAAAACGCGCCGTGCGGCATCGGACAGCTGATGCCCGGCATCGACACGAGCTCCTTGTGGACATAGTCTCGCCGCGATTTGAATTCGGCGGTCATCGCGTGTACCTCGTCCTCGGGACCGCTGATGGCGGCGGCGGCCGCACGCTGCGAGATCGATGACGGCGCCGAGGTGACCTGGCTTTGAACCTTTTCGGCCGCTTCGACGATGGGTTTGGCGGCGGCCAGGTATCCGATTCTCCAGCCGGTCATCGAATACGCCTTCGAGACGCCGTTAATGGTGATGACAAGATCTTTGATCGTCGAAATCGACCCGAGGCTGAAATGCCGCGCGTTGTCGTAGATGACCTTTTCGTAGATTTCATCGGCGATGACGTAAATGCCGGTCTTACGCACCACTTCGCCGATGGCTTCGAGTTCCGCCTGCGTATACACCGAACCCGTCGGATTCGAAGGCGAGCACAGGATCAATGCCTTGGTCTTTTTCGTGATCGCGCGTTGCAACTGGACGGCCGAGATCTTGAATTCGGTTTTCTCTGTCGTCTTGAGGATCACCGGCACACCGTCGACCAGCTTCACGGCTTCGGGGTAGCTCACCCAGTAGGGGGCGGGGATAATGACCTCGTCATTTCGGTTGCAGATCGCCTGCAGCGCGTTGAAGATCGAATGCTTCGCGCCGTTTGAGACCAGGATCTGCGAGGGTTCGACGAAGACCTGGTTGTCGCGTCGGAGCTTGTCGGCGATGGCCGAGCGCAGCTCGATGATGCCCGCGTTCACCGTATACTTCGTGAAATTCTCGTCGATCGCCTGGATGGCTGCGCGTTTAATATGTGCCGGCGTCGGGAAGTCGGGTTCTCCGGCAGTGAGGCTGACGACATCGATGCCTTCGGCCTTCATTTGTTTTGCGATCGCCGTCAGTGCAAGCGTCTGTGAGGCTTCCGCGTTGGCAACTTTTTTCGAGAGTGATTTCACGTTCGTGTGCTCCTTCACGTTAGTACTAGTATAATGTGTCTAGGGAAAAAGAAGTTTCATTTTTGTGTAGACCGATTCAGGAACAAATTCCCGGTAGTCGCCGTGGAGGCGTGCCAGCTCGCGCACGATCGACGAGTTCAAATACGTGTAGCGCTCATGCGGCATGAGAAACACCGTGGCGATCTCGGGCGCCTGATTTCGGTTCATGAGCGCCATCTGGAATTCGTATTCAAAATCGGAAATCGCCCTCAGCCCGCGAATGAGCGCGACGGCTGAATTCTTCTTTGCAAAATGCACAAGCAGTCCGTCGAAGCGCACGACCGATGCGTTTGTATACTGCCGGTCGTCGATGATCTCCTGGATCAATTCGACGCGCTCGTCGGCTGTGAAGAGCGGCGTCTTCGACGAATTGTTCGCCACCGTGACGATCACCCGGTCGAATAAATCGAGGGCGCGTTCAAGAATATCGAGGTGGCCGTTTGTAATCGGATCAAACGTCCCCGGATACAGGGCTGTCTTCATGACGTGATGGCTGTGTGTGAATAAAATATGTGACCGCGGTTCTGCCGTACGTTTTTTCGATGAGCGCCTCGCATGTGTCCGAGTGATCGAACGTATGATGGGCCGGATGCTCGATCACGAGCATGCCGTCCGGGGCGACAACGCCCGATGCGAAAATCCGTCCCGGCAGCGACGAGAGCGATCCCAGCGCATACGGCGGATCGGCAAACACGACCGTGAAGGGTGTGCGCGGCACGGACAAATAGTGATCGACCGAGCCGAAGACGAGCGTCGCATCGGCTTCGGCCTTGATAAGCGAGACATTCGCCTGGAGAAATGCGTAGGCTTTGCGGTCGACTTCAACGAACGTCGTGTGCACGGCGCCGCGGCTCAGTGCCTCGATGCCGACCGAGCCGCTTCCCGCATAAAGGTCGAGCACCGTGGCGATGCGCCAGTCGAT
>DATGXR010000165.1:0-12337 GCA_035298825.1 Bacteroidota bacterium | reverse complement strand
CACGGACAGGAACGCCGTAATGGTGACGGGCGCGCCTTCGTACACATCGGGCGTCCAGAAGTGGAACGGCACGGCCGAGATCTTATACCCGAATCCGACCATCATGAAGATGCCGGCCACAAGCAGCGCCGTAATGCTCACGCCGCCCTGTGCGATCACTGTGTTGATCGCGAAAATATTGAACGACCCGGTGAGTCCATACACGATCGAGATACCGTAGAGCATCACGCCCGATGAGAACGCGCCGTAGAGCAAATACTTCAACGAGGCTTCGCTTGAATCCTTGTCGGCCTTCATCGACCCCGAGAGAATATACGAGGTGAGACTCGTCAATTCGAGCGTCACATACATCACGATCAGATCTGTGGCGCTGACCATCAGGAACATGCCGAGAGCCATCGCACACAGCAGCGCGTAGTATTCTCCCCTCCTTGTATTCATCGCCGTGACTTCGTTCGAGCCGAGCGAGAAGAGCACGATGAACGCCGCGCAGCCGAGGATGACGATCTTGAAAAAGTGCGAAAACGGATCGATCACCATCGCGCCGTTGAACAGCGAGGCGCTCAGTCCCGACTGCGCCGCAAGCAATGCGGCCGTGGCGATGAATCCGCCGAGCACTGTGCCGGCGACGACTCCCGTCCGATTCTTATAGATGAGGTCAGCCAAAATCGCGGCGCAGAGCGTGAGCGTCAGCGCCAGTTCGGGCTTGATGAATGCCAGGTTATAGATAATTTGTGCGAGCATTGTTATTCAAGAGCTGATGATGTGAGAGCCTGACTCCGTGTCAGGCCCGGACAACCGTTTGTAATGAAATCCTCTGTTCTGCGCTTATCGTCCCACGAGCGTCATTCCGGCGCCCGAACGAACAAAATCAACCAGCGCATTGGCCGATGTGTTCATGAGATCGATCACGGGCATCGGATAAATGCCGAGGAAGATCACGATGACCGCAAGCGGAACAAGCACGGATAATTCGCGGGCGTTGATATCGGTCAGGCCTTCCCATTTTTCGGGAAGCGTGCCGAGGAACACGCGCTGCAGCGTCCAGAGCATATATCCCGCCGTGAGCACGATGCCGAATGCCGAGGCGATCGTCAGATAACGGTACGTCTGGAATGCGCCAAGGAATGCGAACGCCTCGGAAATGAATCCCGAGAGTCCGGGCAGACCGAGCGCGGCGAAGAATGCGATCACCATCACGGCCGAATATTTCGGCATCTTGTTCATGAGTCCGCCGAAATCATCGAGTCCGCGTGTGTGAGCGCGGTCGTAGATCACGCCCACAATAAGGAAGAGCATTGCGGTGATCGTGCCGTGATTGAACATCTGGAAGATCGCGCCGACCATGCCCTGCGAATTGAAAGCGGCCATGCCGAGAATCACGATGCCCATGTGCGACACGGACGAATACGCGATGAGCTTTTTGAAATCCTTCTGCGCCATCGCGCAGAGCGCGCCGTAAATAATATTGATGAAGCCCACGAACGCAAGCGGATAGGCAAAGTAGATTGCCGCATCGGGAAAAATCGGGAACGCGATGCGCATCAAACCGTATGTGCCCATCTTCAGCAGCACGCCGGCAAGAATGACAGAGATCGCCGTCGGCGCCTCAACGTGCGCATCGGGAAGCCATGTATGGAACGGGAAGATCGGCACCTTGATCGCAAAGCCGATAAAGAGCGCCACATACGCGTAGTAGCGCATGCTCGTGCCGAGTCCGGCCAGAAGCGAACCCGGATCGAAATTCGCGGGATTCATCATCGCAAGCATGTTGAATGTGTGCATCTTCATGCCCGTCGAGGGATCGATCACCGTGACCGAGAAATACAGCGCAAGCATCGCGAGCAGCATGAGGACCGAGCCGAAGAGCGTGTAGATGAAGAACTTGATGGCCGCATATTCCCTGCGCGGACCGCCCCAGACGCCGATCAGGAAGTACATCGGCAGCAGCATCACTTCCCAGAAAATATAGAAGAGGAAGAAGTCGAGCGAGACGAAGACGCCCATCATGCCCGTGTCGAGCAGCAGCAGGAGCGCGAAAAATCCCTTCACCGATTTCTCAATATTCCACGACGCAATGACCGCGACGAACGAGATGAGCGCAGTCAGAAGCACCATTGCCACCGAGATGCCGTCGATGCCGAGGAAATAGTCGATCTTCACACGACCGAGGATGCCCACGCTCTGCACATCGATCCAGGGAACCAGTTCCTTGAACTGCATCCCTTCGAACGTGTTGATGCCGCCTACGCCGCGATTGAAATGCTGGAAGATGACGACCGCAAGGACCATCTGCAGCGCCGTGACACCGAGCGACGTCCACCGCGTCGCGGACTTGGAATTTTTTGGAAGACATAATACTGCGATCATTCCGAGCACGGGAAGGAATGTGATCCAGGTGAGGATGCCGACGTTCAGAAATTTTAGTTCCATCATAGTAAGTATGGTAAAGTGTGACGAATATGTGACAATACAATAAGGATGAGCGCGTTACACTGCGCGGTAAACAAAAAAGAGCACGACAATTCCGAGTATGGCAAAGACGATGTACGACTGCACGCGTCCGGTCTGCACTTTGCGCAGCACGAGTCCGAATCCTCCGGCAACGGTTGCAGTCAGATTCACGAAACCGTCAACGACGATCGAATCGAATTTCCCGCTGACAATGGCGCCGATCTTCGTGATCGAACCCGCCGCGTTGACAATGCCGTCGATCACCTTGCTGTCGAACCAGGCAAGCACACGGGCCAGGCCCTTCGTGCCATTGACCGCAACGGCTTCATAGAGTTCGTCGAAGTACCATTTGTTCAGCAGGAACAAATGCAGCGGCGCGAGTTTCGCGGCGATCGCATCGGCGTTGATTTTTTTCCAATAATATGTCGTAAACGCGATAAGAATGCCAAGGCCCGCCACGATGAGCGAGAGGATCATCGCCGTCATATGCGCGTGGTGCTCGGCCTCTTCGAAGACTTCCGTCGATGTGGCGGCCATGACTGCCGGCACGACTGTCTCGGGACGCTCGATGGCATGGAAGAACCATCCACCCGCGGCTGTAAACGGATTCAAACTATAGAATGCGAAGAACGACAACACGGCCAGGAGCATCAACGGCAGCGTCATTGCCAAGGGCGATTCGTGCACGTGTTCGAAGCGTTTCTCGTCCTTGTGTTCGCCCATGAATGCGAGGATCACGATGCGGAACATATAGAACGCCGTGAGACCCGCCACGAGGAATCCGATGATCGGAATGAGCATATGACCCGTGAGCTGTCCGTAGGCGATCGTGCCGGCAAGGATCGCATCCTTGCTTAAAAATCCAGATGTGAGCGGCACGCCCGAAATGGCGATCGTGAAGATGACGAACGTCCAGAACGTGAACGGCATTTTCTTTCTCAACCCGCCCATGTTGCGGATATCCTGCGCGTCGGTGTGATGATCGTGCATATGATGAAGCGCATTGTGCATGGCGTGTATCACGGAACCCGAACCGAGAAAGAGACCCGCCTTGAATGCGGCATGCGTGACCAGGTGCATTGTGCCTGCAGAGAATGCGCCGACGCCGAGGCCCATGACCATATAGCCCAGCTGGCTGACCGTCGAATAGGCGAGAACTTTCTTGATGTCGTTTTGTGCGATCGCGATCGTTGCCGAGATGAACGCCGTGATGGCGCCGACATACGCGATCACCATGAGCGCGTCGGCCGTGAGCATCGGGAATGTGCGGGCGATCAAATAGACGCCCGCGGCGACCATCGTTGCCGCGTGGATCAACGCCGAGACCGGCGTCGGGCCTTCCATTGCGTCAGGAAGCCAGACATGGAGCGGGAACTGGGCCGATTTGCCCACTGCGCCGCAGAAAATCAAAATGCCTGCCGCCGTCATCCACCACGAGCTCTGGAACGGCATCAAGCCGCCGGCGATGGCGCCGTAGACCCCCTCGTATGTGAGCGTATGGTAGTTCGCCCAGAGGATCATAATGCCGATGAAGAATCCGAAATCACCGACGCGGTTGGTAACAAAGGCTTTCTTGGATGCGTCCGAGGCTGATTTCTTTTCATACCAGTGACCGATGAGCAGATACGATGAAAGTCCGACGAGCTCCCAGAAGATGTACATCGACAGGAAGTTGTTGGCAATCACGATGCCGAGCATCGAGAACGAAAAGATGCCGAGGTACGCATAGTAGCGCGAGTAGCGGATATCGCCCGCCATGTACTTTGTCGAGAAGAGATGCACGAGGAAGCTGATCAGCGTCACGACCACGAGCATCACCGCCGTAAGGTTGTCGATCATCACGCCGAGATCGAATTTCATCGATCCGAAGAGCGCCACGTTGCCCAGATCGATCCAGGTGAATGTGTAATTGAGCAGCTCTTCATGGAAGAATGAGATCTTCGCATACAGGATCGCCACAGACAGCGCGAGCGACACGCCGAGAAAGGCAAGGCCGACGAAATCACCCTGGCGGGGAAGCTTCTTCCCAAAGAAGATCAAAATGAGAAAACTCACAAGCGGCAGAAAGAGCACCGCGACGGATAATTCGAGCAGCAGCGTTTGTGTCATAGGAACGTGTCTATAATTTTTAAAAACAATGTACGAAAGGGCCACACTCTGTATATGCGCGCGTTTGTGCATCAGGCGCGCGCATGTCCGCTTATTGCTTCATCGAGCTGATCTCATCCACGTTGACCGTGTTGAAATTCTTGAAGATATTCAGCACGATTGCCAGTCCCACCGCAGCTTCGGCCGCGGCGAGGATGATGACGAAGATGGCGGCCATCTGTCCGTCGATCTGCAACGCGTTGTACCGCGAGAAGGCAAGGAAGTTGATGTTCGCCGAATTGAGGATCAGTTCGATTCCCATCAGCACCATGATCGCGTTGCGGCGTGTGACGACGGCAAAGAGTCCGAGCGAGAACAAGATCGCGCTGACGATCAGAAAATGTTGGAGCGTTACGTGAAGAGCCATTGTTGCACTTCTGTCTGATAGTGAAAAAATTATTGTTGTGTTTTTTCGCGGCGCGCGATGAACGCAGCGCCGATGATCGCCACAAGCAGCACGACCGATGCGACCTCGAACAGCAGCGCGTGCGTCGTGATGAGCGCCTCGCCGATCTTCGGCGCAGTCGTCTTCACCGTCTGCACGGCGGAATCAGAACCGGACGTCATCCAGTTCGTAAAGAGAAACACCGACAGGAGAATCCCCGCCACGGCTGCGGCAAGAATCGTCGCCGGAATCATCTGCAGCGTGCCCGATTTGATGTCGACGCTTACCACTTTGTTCGTCAACATGACGCCGAAGAGGATCAGCACCAGAATGCCCCCCACGTAGACCATCAATTGCGTGATGGCGAGGAAGTCGGCATTCAGCAGCACGTAGAGACCCGCGACGCCGAAAAAAGTGAACAGGAGCGAGAACGCCGAGTACACGATGTTGCGCGAGAACACGACGACGCCTGCCGAGAGGAGAACCGTCACGGCAAGGATGTAAAAAATGATGTCAAACATTTGAACCGAATTCATGGTCAGATACGATTTTGTGGTGTGAAATTATTCCGGTTGCTGTTCCTTTTTCGCCGCTGCGTCGCCGTTCGATCCCGTTGCGGGCGTTTCTGGCGCAGGAGCCGCTTTGGGCGCGCTTTGTGCCGCCCCTCCGTTCGATCCCGCTGCCGCCGGTTTTGCAGGCGCAGGCGCGGCAGCTGGTGTTGCGGGCGCCGCCGGTTTTTCCGCTGCGGGTGCTGTTGCCGCGGCCGGAGTCGGATTTGCCGCGGCTTCCGCCGCCTTCTTCTCTGCCGCCGCTTTTGCAGCAGCTGCCGCTTCGGCTTTCTTCGCCGCCGCTTCTTCGTCCGCCTTCTTCAATTTCAATTGCGCCGTTTCGATTTCAGAGGGAGTCATCGTGGCGAAACTGTAGAGAAGGTTCGAGCGATCGTATTCCGAAAATTCGTAGACATCGGTCATCTTGATGCATTCGGTCGGACAGGGGAATGTGCAGAGTCCGCAGTAGCAGCATTTCGCGATATCGATATCGAACTGCGGGACGTACAGGCGCTTCTTTGTGTTCTTCGATGTCATGCCGAGATCGACGTCCGGTGTCGATTTGATCGTCTTGATCGTGATGCAGTCAACGGGACACGCCTTCGCGCACTGGTCGCATCCGATGCAGTCGTCCATGTTGACATAGAGACGGTTGCGCGCACGCTCCGGCATTTTCATTTTTACATCGGGATACTGCACGGTCACGGATTTTGTGAACAGATGGCCGAACGTGATACCCATGCCGACCAACGCCGTGTGGAGTCCGTCGTAAATTCCCTTGAAATATTCTGCTGCTGGATTCATATCGTTATCAATAAGATTTTTTTAAGAACATTACATCACCATGATCGCGCCCACAAGCACCACGCACACGAGGGCAAACGGCACCAAAACTTTCCACGACACGTACATCAGCTGATCGACGCGCAGACGAGGAAGCGTCCAGCGCAGCCAGATATTCACGCAGACAAAGATCATGCCCTTCGTGATGAACCAGAACGCGTCCCAGACCGGACCGGACATGAATGAGCCGAAGGGACTCGACCAGCCTCCGAAAAAGAGCACCACCGCAATCGCCGAGACGACGAACAAGTTGGCGTATTCGGCCAGATAGAACAGCGCGAATTTCATTCCCGTGAATTCTGTGTTATAGCCCTGCACGAGTTCCGATTCGGCTTCGGGAATATCGAACGGCGTGCGGTTGACTTCGGCCATCGAGCACACGTAATAGATGACGGCGAGCGTGAGCATGATCGGAATCAGAAGCAGCTTCTGCACGATCGGCAGCGGTCCGCCGAAGACGAGCCAGTTCTGGACGCCTCCCTGCTGGAATTTCGAGATCGCGTCCATGTTCAACGAGCCGGTGATCATCACGACTGCAAGAACGGCGAGCGCGGCGGGGATTTCGTAGCTGATGATCTGGCTTGCCGAGCGAATGGCGCCGAAGAGCGACCATTTATTGTTCGAGGCCCAACCTGCCATCAGGATGCCGATTACCACAAGCGCCGAGACGGCGATGATGTAGAACAAGCCGAGATCCACCGAGCTGCCGACGTACGCGCTCGAAAACGGCAGCGCGGCGAATGCGGCGTATGTGCCGATGAACACGATGTACGGCGCAAGCATAAACAGAAGCTTATCGGCCGCGGCCGGAATGATGTCTTCCTTTTGCAACAGTTTGAGGATATCGGCAAAAGGCTGCAGCGTGCCGTGCCAGCCGGTGCGCATGTAGGCGACGCGATCCTGCATGTGCGCGGCCATTTTCATTTCCACGTAAATGGTCACAAGCGCGCACACAAGCACGAACAGAAGCGGCAGTGCGCTCATCACGATATGCGTGAGGAGCGTGTCGCCAAAGAATGATTGAAGAAGCTGGTTCATTGAATTGAAAATTATTTTTGAATGAGTGTTATCTATCCGATAAAATTTTTCTGGCAACTGTCGGGCGAGATGACATCTCGCCAGGAATTTCTGTTGTTACCTGTCGACTTCGCCGAGCACGATGTCGGTCGATCCGAGGATCGCCACGAGATCGGCGATCATTGCGCCGCGCGAGATTTCGGCGATCACGCTCAGGTTCACGAAGCTCGGTCCGCGCGCCTTGATGCGGTAGGGCGAGCCCGTGCCGTCGGAGACGATATAGAATCCGAGTTCGCCTCTGGGCGCTTCGGTGCGCGCATAGACTTCGCTTGCAACGGGCATAATGCGCTTCGGAAGTTTCTCCTGCACATTCCCTTCGGGAATCTGCTCAAGCGCCTGCTCGATGATCCGAAGCGATTGTTCCATTTCATGCACACGCACGATATTGCGGTCCCAGCAGTCTCCCACCGTTCCCACCTCGCCGCGTCCGACTGACACTTGCCAGTCGAATTTGTGATAGACCGAATACGGATCGTCGCGCCTGAGGTCCCAGTCGACGCCCGACGCCCGGAGCATCGGACCCGAGCAGCCGTAGTTGATCGCGACGTCTTTCGGCAGCACGCCCACATTCGCCGTGCGTTCGATGAAGATCTTGTTGAATGTGAGCAGATTGTTCAACTCTGTGATGTTCGGCTTCAGATACGCGCAGAATTCCTTCGCCTTCTCAACCCATCCCGGCGGCAGGTCGTGCGAGAGTCCGCCGATCCAGAAATAATTGTAGAGCAGACGCGCTCCGCACACTTCTTCGATGAGATCGAGAATGCGCTCGCGGTCGCGGAACAAAAAGAGGAAGGGCGTGAATGCGCCGATATCGATGCCGTATGTGCCGATGGCGACCTGATGGCTCGCGATACGCTGAAGCTCGGCCATGATCACGCGGATGTAGTCGACGCGCTCGGGGACCTGGATCTTCAGCAATTTTTCGGCTGCGACGACATACGCGAATTCATTTCCCATCGACGACAGATAATCCATACGGTCGACGTACGGCACGACCTGCTGATAATTGGTCATCGCCTCCGCGTGTTTTTCAAAACAACGGTGGAGATATCCCATGTGAGGAATCACATCGACCACAATTTCGCCGTCCACGACAAGCTCGAGCCTGAGCACGCCGTGCGTCGACGGATGCTGCGGGCCCATGTTGAGAATCATCTCTTCCGTGCGGAGAGTCGTGCCTCGGGATGTGGCGGGCTGAGACTGCTGCGTTTCAATCATTGGCGGTTTTTCTGTTCAAAAAAAAATTGCTGTTGATAACTGCTGTGCACACGTAACGGGAACCGGCGTTCGCTCAATACGGGACGCGCATGCCGTTGTAAAACTCGGGAACTTCATAATCTTTGCGGAGCGGGTATCCTTCCCAGTCGTACGGAAGCAGGATCCGGCGCAAATCGGGGTGGTCCGTAAAGATGATGCCAAGCAGATCGTACGCCTCGCGTTCATGCCAGTTGGCGCTTTTCCACACCGATTCGACCGAAGGAACTTCGGGCCGGTCTGTCGGAACCGAGACTTTGAGTACGAGCTTGTGCCTGAGCGTCATCGAGGCAATGTGATAGACCACTTCGAGCGTTCCCTTGCGGTCGACGCCCGAAAGGCACGAAAGATAATCGAATGCGAGCGACTCGTCCTCGCGCAAATACAGGGCGATGTCTTTAATTGATGCGGCCGAGACCGTGATGAACGGATCGACTGCAGCGTCGGCCTTCACGAGCGTGATTGCCTCGCCGAATTTTTTCTGAAGAAGATCTGCAATTTCCTGAAATGTCATGACGTTTCGCTTGTTTGATAAAAAAAGTGTACGGAGAACATCGTCTTGCGTTCGTCCCTGGTGCCGCCGGGCATGAACTTATGCCCGCTTTTTGGCGAGGCTTTCGCCGCGGACTTTTTCCTGCAGTTTCAAAATTCCTTCAATCAACGCTTCAGGCCGCGGAGGACAGCCGGGCACATAGACATCGACCGGAATCACTCTGTCGACGCCTTTCAAGACGTGATAGCCGTGTTCCCAGTACGGTCCGCCGCAATTGGCGCAGCTGCCCATCGAGATCACGTAGCGCGGCTCGGGCATCTGGTCGTAGAGACGCTTGATGCGCGTAGCCATCTTGAGTGTGACCGTCCCGGAGACGATCATGATATCGACCTGGCGCGGTGTTGCGCGCGGAATCACGCCGAGACGCATCATGTCGAAGTTCGAGGCCGACGCCGCCATCATTTCGATGGCGCAGCATGCAAGGCCGAACTGCATCTGCCACAGCGACGAAAGGCGCGCCCAATTAAGAAGACTGTCGAGCGACGTCACAAGAACGTTGCTTTTTTCAAACTGTTTGTCGAGAAGACCCATGATAATTTTCCGTTACGCTTCGATTGTTGCTGCTGTGTTCCGTTCCAATTGTTCGTACTGCACCACGCCGACGCCCTTCACATACTGCGACGTCTTCGGCGCGGGTTTGTCCCACTCGAGATCGCCCTTCGCCCACACGTATGCGTATCCCACGACGAGAATGCCGAGGAACACGAGCATTTCAGCGAAGGCAAACGCGCCGTATCCCTTGAAGACCATCGCCCAAGGGAAGAGGAACACGACTTCCACTTCGAAAAGGAGGAAGATGAGCGCCACCACGTAGAAGCGGATGTTGAATTTTACCCACGATTCGCCGACGGGATCCTCGCCGCATTCATATGTCGAAAGTTTTTCGGCATACGGGCGTTTCGGACGGATGATCGCTGCCGTCACAAGTCCGGCGCCGGTGAAGATAGCGCCGAGAATGAAGAAAATCAGAATTCTGCCAAAATCTGTAAGCATAATGCCCGATGGTTTAATGTAATGAGAGAAAAATGAGGAGTTCCGGATACGAAACTCTTTGCCGGAACAAAAAAAGAAAGCGCCGCAATACACATATACGATTGCGGCGCCCTGCTTTATCTTGTATCGCTAAGTTTGTATTGTACGAAAGAATCTGCTATCGAATGTCTCACAACCGCACCTCTGAAAAATTTAGCCGTTTGATTCATTCATTTCAAGTAGGAATCGTTCGGCATCGCGCGCGGCGGCACTCTGAGCGTATTCTTCCTTTACGAGCTTATACAATTCCACGGCGCGCTCCTTGTCGCCTTTCTTTGCGTAATTGCGCGCTGCAGCCACGAGATTCTCGGGAGCATTCGGATCGCTCGAGCTCTTTTTCCCGGCCTTTTCATAGAGCTTCGCGGCTTTTTCGAAATCCCCTTTGGCTTCGTAACAAGCCGCTTCTCCGGCCATGGCCGCGATATCAACGATATCCACGCCAGCGCTCACATCGCCATAGAGCTGAAGCGCCTTGTCGTACTGCTGCGTATTATAGTACGCATCGGCGAGGTAAAATTTTGCGAGATTGCCGGTTTTCGTCGAACCGTAGTTGTCGACAATCGTCTGAAGTCCGGGGACATTCTTCTCGGGCAGTCCGGTGATGGCCGCCTGATACTGTCCGTTGTCGTAATACGAAAAGACTTTCGCCAGATCGTTCGCGGCCTTCTCATTGTTGTTGCGCGCGTTATTCACATAAAACCATGCGCCAAGAATGACGACCGCTGCGATAAGGCCGATTGTGCTCAGGCGTTTTTTATTCTCTTCCAGCCACGACTGTGTTGTGTAGTATTTGGTGAGAAGCGTATCTTCTTTAACGACACGTTGGGCAATCTTTTTTTGTTTGCGGAGCATGAGTGTGTGATAATGAAGTGAACCGAAAATGATCTAATTCGTTGATAATTTGCACATTTCTGGTACGCCCGTCGGGATTCGAACCCGAAACCTTTGGCTTCGGAGGCCAACGCTCTATCCAGTTGAGCTACGAGCGCATTGCGGAATAGTTCCCGATGAAACAGTACGCTGCACTTTTGTTCCTCTAGCGACAAGCAATTTAATGTACCAAATATATTAGTTTGATGCAAGAAATTTTCATGCTTTAAAAGAAATTCAGTGTTCTCGCACGCGCATTTACGGCGTTCCCCCTGCCTGTGCGTGCAGCCTCCTCGGAACAAATCCCGCACCCCATCGTCTAATTATCCATATAGAAGGGGCAACCAGTTCGTGTTTATTCATTATTCCAATCCGGAGGTATTTATGAAAGCTCTCTCTACACTGGCAGTCATACTGCTGTTTGCAGGCGCAACTGTCGTGTCTGCAGGCGAATCTGCCCAGAAACAGATCGTGAAAAAATCAGTCAAAACGGACAAACAAGACCGAAGCGCCTGGCTCGGTGTCGCGCTCGGGGACCGTACGGAACACTCGTCAGAGGCGAAATCGGATTCGAAAAAAGGCGCCGTCGTCAAGGACGTGGTCGACGACAGTCCTGCCGATTCAATCGGGATGAAAGAAGAGGACATCATCATCGAACTCAACGGGAAGGCCGTCACGGATGCGGAAGACGTCGTCACGCGCATCGGCGCAATGAAGCCGGGTGAAAAGGTGTCGATCGTCGTTCAACGCGATGATGCGAAAAAGACATTCACGGCCGTGCTCGGGTCGCGTCCCCGGATGCAGCGACATATTGAAATGCGCATGCCGAAGATGCAGATGGAAGCTCCGTCTGTGCCGCATGGACCGTTCATGATGGATTTCGCATCCCACACGGGTGTCGAAGGGATGAAGCTGATGGAGCTGCGCGACCAGCTCGGAAAATATTTTGAAGCGCCGGATGGCAAAGCGCTCCTTGTGACCGAGGTGAAGAAAAACAGCAACGCGCGCAAGGCGGGCATCGAGGCGGGCGATGTGATCACGAAGATCGGAACAACGGATATCGAAGACATGAGCGATCTGCATCAGGCGCTGAGGGAAGCCAAAGAAGACACAACGGTCAGTGTCGAACTCATACGCAAGGGAGTGCACAAGACAGTGAAGCTTGCCATCTCC
>DATGXR010000164.1:0-3868 GCA_035298825.1 Bacteroidota bacterium | reverse complement strand
ACCGAAAAGCCGTTCGCTTTTAAAACCTTCAGCGCGAGTTCGGGTCTGCCGACGATGAGACGCAGGATGCCGAAGTCGCTTGCTTCGGCGACTGAAAATGCTGATATGTTGATGTCGTTCTCTGCAAGAATCCGCGTGATTTCGGTTAATCGTCCGGTCTTGTCTTCGAGAAATACTGACAGCTGTTGAATGATCATTGTGGTTCCCCGGTTATGCGTGTTTGAGATTGCGGTTGTCGATCACCCGTTTCGCCTTCCCTTCTGAGCGTTCGATCGATCCCGGCTCGACCAGTTTGATCTTCGCGCTCAAGCCGAGCGTACTTGTTATGTTGTGTGAGATACGTTTCTTCAGCGCTTCAAGCACTTTGATCTCATCGGACCAGAACTGGTCGTCGACTTCAACGCGGATCTCGAGCGTATCAAGATTGTCCTCACGTGTCACGATAAGCTGGTAATGCGGCGTCGTCTCGCTCATTTCAAGAAGTACGGACTCGACCTGCGACGGAAATACATTCACGCCGCGAATGATAAGCATATCGTCGGACCGGCCAAGACATTTTTCCATTCGCACAAGCGTCCGTCCGCAATCGCAGCGATCCACGCGAAGCCGCGTGAGATCGCGCGTTCGGTAGCGCAAGAGCGGCATGGCTTCTTTCGTTACGGTCGTAAACACAAGCTCGCCCAACTCGCCATACGGAAGTACCTCGAGCGTCTCCGGATTGATGATCTCCGGAATGAAGTGATCCTCGAAGATGTGGCTGCCGCACTGGTGATCGCATTCCATTGAAACGCCGGGACCGATCACCTCGCTCAGTCCGTAGATGTCGAACGCCTTGAGTCCGAGCAGCTGCTCGATTTGCGTGCGCATTTCCTCCGTCCACGGTTCGGCGCCGAAGATGCCGGCTTTGATTTTGATGTCCTTCTTCGAGATGCCTTCCTTGAGGATACTCTCGCCCAAGTGTGCGGCATAGGACGGCGTGCAGGCAATGGCGGTCGATCCGAAATCGACCATGAGCTGCAATTGCTTTTTCGTGTTGCCGCCTGAAATCGGAATGACCGACGCTCCGACCTTCTCTGCGCCGTAATGGAGTCCCATGCCGCCGGTGAACAATCCGTAGCCGTAGGCGACCTGGATGATGTCGTGCTTTGTGATGCCCGCCATGGTGAGCGAACGGGCGACGACTTCGCTCCACATATCGATGTCGTTGCGCGTGTAGCCGACCACCGTGGGTTTTCCTGTTGTGCCGCTCGAGGCGTGGAGTCGAACGATTTCGCTTTGCGGAACCGTGAAGAGGCCGAAGGGATAATTATCTCTCAGGTCCTGCTTCGTGGTGAAGGGAAGATCCTTCAGCTGATCGAGCGATTTCACATCGCCCGGTTCCATGCCCAGCTCCTGCAGCTTGTTTCGATAGAAGGGCACATTGTAGTACATGCGCTGAATCATTTTCACAAAGCGTTTGGTTTGAATCTCTGTGAGTCGTTGCCTGTCGGCGCATTCGATATAATCGTTCCAGATCATAGGAAAAAGTATTCCATTGTTAGTTCATGGCGAGTTCGAGACCCTTGTGAAATGCCTTTAAATTGAGATCGACGAGCGCCTTGCCTTTTCTCCGGAAAAGTGCTTCGATACTTTCTTCAAGCCGCTCTTTCGCGATTCCGATATGGGGCGAAGCCGCGCCAAGCATGATGATGTTGTATGTCTTCACATTGCCGATTTCGCGCGCAAGCGATCCCGCATCGACAAAGACACAGCGACCGGTATTCTCAATGGCGCTTCTGATATTTTGAGGATCGGGATAGTTCGCAATATTTTCAAACGGTTCGGTCGATGTGACGATGAGTCCCTGGCTCGATAAAAAGGGGACATAGCGCAGGGCCTCCATCGGTTCGACGGATAGAATAAGATCGGCGGCGCCGAGCGGGATGAGGTCCGAATAAATGATTTCATCCGAGATGCGCAGATGCGATTCAACGGCTCCGCCGCGCTGGCTCATGCCATGGACCTCAGCCTGCTTGACTTTCAAACCGCTGTTCATTGCCGCAAGATCGATAATCGCTGCGATCGTCAATATTCCTTGTCCACCGACCCCGGCTAAGATAATATTTTTGTGCATTGATGTCTTTTTATGTGTGGATGTGTGTATCGCGTGTGAAGATAGGAATCCGCGTCAGGCCTTCTTTTGTTTCTTCTTGCGTCCGACGGTCTGAATGCATTCGCGTGTGGCAAGAATCACAGAGACGCCGTCATAGTCGAATTCTTCACGCAGCACCGCGCAATTGTCGCTGATATTTTTCGGCAGGGGAACAATGGTGCGGATATGACGTTCTTCAACGCCGATGCCCTTGCAGATATCATAGAGCCGGTTGGTGCCTGCGGAATCCTGTCCGCCGGTCATCGCCGTCGTCGCATTGTCGGAGATGATCACAGTCATCGGCGATCGGTCGTTCACCGCGTCCAAGAGTCCCGTGATGCCCGAATGCGTGAATGTCGAATCTCCGATGACCGCAATTGCCGGACGCAGTCCGGCATCGGCGGCGCCCTTGGCCATCGTCACAGAGGCTCCCATATCGACGCATGAATTGATCGCGTTGAACGGCGGAAGCGCGCCGAGTGTGTAGCAGCCGATATCCGAGAAGACGTGCTTGTGCTCGTAGGATGCAAGCGTCCGGTTCAATGCCTCGTACATATCCCGGTGGCTGCATCCCTTGCAGAGTTCCGGAGGGCGGTTGGCCACGATCTCAGGGATCACACGGATGTCGGGAGTCGCAACACCGAGCGCCGCAGCAATCCGATTGGGAGAAAGCTCGCCCGTGCGGGGCAGCGCGCCATCCAACCGTCCCGAAAATTTTTTATTGTCGAAATATCCCCTGAGCAGTTCCTCGTACACCGGATAACCTTCTTCGGCGATGAGCACACGGTTATGCAACTGGACAAACTCCCTGATCTGGCGTTCGGGCAGCGGATATTGTGAGATCTTGAGCACTGGGATCCGGAGACGCTCGGTCTGCAGCACCTCCATCACATAATTGAAAGCGATGCCGAAGGCCACAACGCCGAAATCGCCCGTGCAGTCGATTGTTTGGAGAAAGGGGGATTGCTCGGACAGCGACACAAGCTGTGTCTGTGTTTCGAGTAAACGCGAGTACCGCACGCGTGCATTGGCAGGAAGCAGAATCCATTTTTTCTTATCGGTTTCGGGAGCGAGTTCGTTTTGTTTCTTCGGCGTGTCCTGAGCGACAATGGCGCGCGAATGCGACAGCCTTGTCGTGATGCGTACGAGCACCGGCAGCTTCACCTGTTCCGATGTGTCGAAGGCATATCGCACCGCATCATACGCTTCCTGCTGAGTGGATGGTTCGATCGTCGGGAGAAAGGCGAACTTTCCGTAGACACGCGAATCCTGTTCGTTCTGTGACGAGTGCATGGAGGGATCGTCGGCCACGACAACGACCAGTCCGCCGTTGACGCCCGTGATGGCGGAATTGATGAACGCATCGGCCGCGACATTCAATCCGACATGCTTCATGCAGACGAGGCTTCGTTTTCCGGCGTACGACATGCCGAGCGCGGCTTCGTAGGCGGTCTTTTCATTTACCGACCAATTCGACCGCACAGAACGTGCCTGCGCGTTTGCATCCCGTTGTATGAATTCAGTGATTTCGGTGGATGGTGTTCCCGGATATGCATACACGCCTGATATTCCGGCATCGATCGCCGCAAGCGCAATGGCCTCGGCTCCCAACAATAATTGTGTGTTCATTGAAAAGATGGATATAAATAAAGAACGCCGAACGAGTTCATTGAGTATACCATATTTTGTCAAAAAATGACATCGTAAAAAGCATACATTCTAAATCGATACACACAC
>DATGXR010000163.1:0-2915 GCA_035298825.1 Bacteroidota bacterium | reverse complement strand
CGATGATATCGTCGATGCATTCGTCTCACCGCTTCCCCGCTGGATCGGTGTACTCATGAATGTTCGGAACAAAATCGTCTCGCTTGCCGGATTAAAGACGGGCAACAACACACATGGAATTGTCCGGCCAGATAAATGTGTACCGGGCAACAAGTTGGGGTTTTTCATCGTATACGACCGAACAGACAATGAAGTGATCCTGGGTGAAAACGATAAGCATCTTGATTTCAGGGTGTCGCTCTTTCTCGATACGCACCAGAGCAATCCGTCGAAGAAATCAATCGCCGTGACAACCGTCGTGGTCTTCAATAACTGGATGGGACACGTCTACTTTTTCTTCGTGAAACCCTTCCACAAACGCATCGTGCCCGCCATGCTTCGAAAGGATTTCAGCCGATTTTGAAAACGAAATTTGTGTATATTTCGCTGGCTGCCGGCGTATTTGCAACAGCGGTGGCTGCACTCAGATACCGATAAGGGTCGACGCGTGAATCGAATCATCAAAATAATTCTGCATCTGTTTTATTGGATGGTCTTTTGCGGATTTGCGGGTGCAGTCAGTTTCAGACTCGCATACGGCTTCGACTTTATTGCCCGCAACATTCCGGAGTTTCTCTATAATCTGGGATGGGCCGCACTCCAGTTTTATGCGTTCTACTTTTTCTTCTACCGGCTCATCGAGCAGCAGCGCTATCTCCGATATTTTATCTGGTCGGTAGCGGCATCGGTCTGCCTCTCGCTTACGCTCACACTGCTATTCATTCGACTCTTCAACACACAACCGATTAGCGGGTTGATGGGGTACCTCCCCGAGATGGCCGGAACATTTATCATCGCCCAGACCGGGAGTCTGCTCAGAGGATTTATTTCCTGGTTCGACGACATACAGCGAAAACAGGATGTCGAGAAGATGATGCTGCAGAACGAGCTTGACGCGCTTAATGCACAGCTGAATCCCCACTTTCTTTTCAATACGCTGAACAACATCGACTCACTCATTCGGTCGAATCCCGAGAAAGCGTCGGAGGCGCTCATCACCCTGTCGGAGATCATGCGCTATATGCTTTTCGACGGGCGACAGCCACTGGTGATGCTCGGCAGTGAAATTGCGCATTATCAGAACATTATCCGACTGCAGTCGCTCAGACATAAAAAACCGTCCCGGGTCCATTTCCATCATACGGTTGAAAACGATGCTATGAAGATTGCGCCGCTTGTATTTTTACCCTTCATCGAAAATTCGTTCAAACACGCATTCCTCGACGGCGACGATGCAGCCATCGACATCCGGCTTGTGAGTGCAAACGGAAGGATTGATTTTTACTGCTGCAATCCATTCAATCATCCCGATACACGCATGGAGCAGGCCACCGGCGGCATCGGACTTGCGAACGTCAAACGAAGGCTGGAACTCCTCTACAAGAACCGGTACCAATTAACGATGTCGGATGAGAAATCGCTCTTTAACGTCCATTTAACGATCGAACCATGACCTACACGTGCATTGCAGTGGACGACGAACCGCTGGCTCTCGAAAAAATCGTTTCATTTATCGGCCGGATGCCCGCCCTGACACTTGCGGCACAATTCGATCAGCCCGTCGAGGCCCTGGCATATCTTGCATCACAGCCGGTCGTTGTGGTGTTCCTCGACATTCAAATGGGATCGATGACGGGCCTTGACGTGCTGGCCGCCCTTTCGAGTCGGCCGCAGGTGATTCTCACCACCGCGTACAGCAACTATGCGCTCAAGTCGTATGAATTCGAAGTGACCGATTATCTGCTGAAGCCGTATTCGTTCGAGCGATTTGCTCAGGCGGTGAACAAAGCACTGAAGCGGATTTCAGAAAAACCTGTGGGCGGGGAAATTGCATCTGATTTCATCTTTGTGAAATCCGATTATCGTCTCGTGAAGGTGATGCTGAATGATATTTTATACATTGAAGGGATGCGCGATTATCGTTGCATTCACATGTCGTCCGGGAAAATCCTCACGCCCCAGACCTTCGGAGCATTCGAAGAACAACTCCCCGCCTCTCAGTTTTCGCGCATTCACAAATCATATCTCGTATCGCTGTCCAAAATCGAGTCGATCGACAGGCACCGCATCAAGATCGGCAAAGAGCTGCTGCCTTTGAGTGAAAGCTATCGCGATGAGTTCTATACCAGGATCGGCCCCCCATAGAGAAAGATGCTTGACTCCGTTGCCGATGAACGCTATATTGACACATTGGCATCTGGAGAATATCTCGCCACCAGCCAATAATTCACGCCATCGATGGAACAAGACTGCCGTCATGACGGATCAACTGACATCTCATTAATCCTACCTCCATGAATGTCTTCTCAAGAAGCTGGATGATCACCAAGCTTACATTTAGCGTGATCAACAAAGATCGGGAATTGATCGGATTTGCTCTTCTTTCTTTTTCGTTTTCTGCGATCTTCTCCATCGCAATGATCTTTCCATCGGTTTTGCCCAGTTTGTTGCAAAACGGATTCGATAAGGAATCGCTAGAGGTGTACCAATATTTGATCCTCTTGCTCACCTATTTCGGATTGGCATTCATTGCGACTTTCTTTAATGTCTGCGTGGTATATACGACAAAAGTGAGATTCGAAGGAGGTGATGCAACATTCGGTGAGAGCCTCCGCTTCGCATTCTCTCGGCTTTGGATCATCACGCAGTGGAGCCTTTTATCCGCATCGGTTGGATTGATCCTCAGGCTCCTTCACGACCTGGCATCACGCCTTGGTAAGGCCGGAGAAATCGTCGCGAAGATCATCATCGGCCTGCTTGGTATGGCCTGGAGCATCATGACAATCTTCGTCGTACCGGTGCTCGTTTATGAAGGACGGAGTCCCGTCGATGCAATCAAGAGATCAATCGATGTCATCAAAAAGACCTGGGGTGAA
>DATGXR010000162.1:0-8424 GCA_035298825.1 Bacteroidota bacterium | reverse complement strand
TCTCGTCTTCTTCAGACGTGAGCGCGTACGGCGCGCCGAGCGCGTCGTGAAAAAGTTGAACAATCTCGGCGTGCCCCTGACAATGGAAGAAGTGATGAAGTGCGCAGGAGACGGAGCCGTGGGCCGGCCGCATATTGCTACTGCCCTTCTGAATGCCAAACTCACACGCTCATACCAGGAAGCCTTCGAACGTTACATCGGCAACAACGGTCCGGCGTTCGAGAAAAAATTTCAGCTGACGCCTGCCGATGCCGTGGCGCTCATTTCGTCCTCGGGCGGATTGTCGTTCCTGGCGCATCCCGGCAAGTATACATCGGACGACATGCTTCAGCATTTGATCAAGGCCGGTCTCGATGGCATCGAAGTGATCCATCCGGCGCATTCGAACGAGCTCATCGCCCATTACCGAGGTGTCGTGAACGAATATTGCATGCTCGAATCCGGCGGATCAGATTTTCACGGCGGCAATAAAAACGACGACGAAACGCTGGGCAATATGCCTGTCGATCCCGAAGTGGTCAATGTGATGAAACGAAGGCTGTTTTCGCAGAAAAATTGATATCAAGTTTTTGGCGGGTCCTGCCGATAATCAAAGGAGAGAAGGCCCGCTCAGGACGCACGGAAGAAAGAGAGCGAGAGAGATGATGAAGGTTGTTGAAGGCGGGATCGCGGCGAAGGGGAAAAAATTCGGTATTGTTGTGAGCCAGTTCAATAAGGCCGTGACGCAGAAGCTGCTCGACGGATCACTTGACTGTCTCAGGAAGCACGGAGCATCGGACGAGGATATCGCCGTTTTCTGGTGCCCGGGTGCATATGAAATTCCGCAAGTCGCATCGCGAATCGCACACAGCAGTTCATTCGACGCACTCATCTGTCTCGGCGCCGTCATCCGCGGCGAAACTCCACATTTTGATTATATCTGCCAGGAATGCTCACGGGGCATCGGCGACGTGTCGCGCGCGTTTTCTGTTCCCGTGATGTTCGGCGTTCTCACGACCGATACGTTCGAACAGGCTGCTGAACGCGCCGGAGGATCGATGGGAAATAAAGGATGGGATGCGGCTCTCGGGGCGATCTCGATGATCGATGTGTTCACAACAATTGCCATGGACAAGAGCAGGGGATGATGACACGTTTGGTGATGATATTGGCGGCCGCAGGGATGGCGCTGTCTACCGCAATTGCGGGAATCGGAGACTGGAAAAATTTTACGGCGATGAATTCGGTCCGTGCCGTCGCGTCGTCGCACGATTCAGTGTGGGCCGCCACGAGCGGAGGCGCGTTCTTGTACAGGCTGAGCGATTCCACGTTCGTGCGTTTCACCAATTCCGAAGGACTCACCACAAACGATGTCACGGCGATCGCCATCGACCGTTCGGGCTCCGTGTGGTTCGGACAGTCGGACGGATCGATCGATGTGTTGACGCCGTCGACACACACCTGGCGTTATGTGCGCGACATCGCCACTGCCGCCAACAGGACGCAGAAAAAAATTATGTCATTTGCGCTCAGCGGCGACTCGCTCTACATTGCGACGTCGTTCGGCGTGAGCCTGTTCTCAATCTCGCGGTTTGAATTCATCGACACGTACGCAAACTTCGGTCCACTCCTCATTCCGCCCATAGTGTCCGTGACGACTGTGAATAGGCGCGTCTATGCCGCGACGGTAAAAGGAATCGCCGTTTCGAAATCCGATGCCGTCAACCTCGCGGCTCCCGAATCATGGGAAATCTATACGTCGACCGGAGCGATCTCGTCGCTCACAGTTTTCCAGGGAGCAGTTGCGGCGGCTGGCACCGACGGACTCTTCACGTTCAACGGATCGTCGTGGATCAAATCAACATCCGTACTCGGACCTGTATCGATTGTTGCGCAGACAGACGCGCTGCTCTATCTCTATTACGGAAGTGACGGTTCGATCCATTCGCTTGCACCGGGCGCTTCGCCCGTGCTCGTCGGCACGGCACTCCCTTCTGCAGCGACCGGAGGGACGATCGCCAACGGCACACTCGCACTTGCGACAACGTCGGACGGCATTGCCATGCGTACGCAAAATGTTCCGTCGGGATGGAACCTCACCAAGCCGAACGGCCCCGCGTCGAATTCATTCGTCTCTCTTGCAGTTGACAATAACGGCGTGATCTGGGCGGCATCGGGTCAACAGAACGGACGGGGATTCTATAGTTATAACGGCACATCGTGGAAAAATTACATCATGGCGAATATCGATCTTAACAACAGTTACGCCGTGGCGATCGGACCGAACAATTCGAAGTGGGTCAGCACCTGGGGCGGCGGGCTCGTGCTGCTGAATGGGGCAGGCGCCGTACAACGTATCTTCAATCGTATCACACCGGGTTTCATCGGTACCGATGCGAATATTGAAAATTCCTATGTAGTTCCGGCGAAGATCGCGAGCGATGACGCCGGGAATGTATGGACAAGCATCTATAATTCTGCAGACCGGTCAAAGGTCGTCTGGCGGATGAAGCCCGATTCCACCTGGGACTATTTCGGTGCGGCGCAGGGCGATTATCGGCAAATGCTCGGCGTGCTTATCGACAGGAATAATACGAAATGGTTTACGAACGCGTATATCGGGTTCAATCCATCAGGGCAGCGCATCGTGTTCTTGAATGAGACGCTCAACGTCTCCGGCACTTCCGACGGCTGGGGCATGATTCCGGATGCCAACGTGGCGAGCTCATCCGTCACGGCCGCAATCGAGGATCGGGACGGAGTGATCTGGCTCGGCACATCGATCGGTATCATTGTCATCAACGATCCGCTGCATCCCTTAACGCTGACGAAAGTATTTCTTGGCGCCGTGCGCGACCAGTACATCAATTGCATCGCCGTCGATGCGGTCAACAATAAATGGATCGGTACGGCACGCGGAGTCTTCGTCGTTTCGCCTGACGGCACGTCGCTCATCGATCAGTACACGGTGGCGAATTCGGACGGAAAACTTGTCGACGACAACGTGCTGTCAATCGCGTTCGACGAGAAGAACGGCCTTGCATATTTCGGTACGGCCAAAGGCTTATCATCTGTCGGCATCCAGATTGTCGCTCCTTCGGCTGATTATTCGCACATTACCGTGTATCCGAATCCCTTCCGTCCCATAACACCCAACGATCGGGTCACAATCGAGGGACTGGCGGAAGGTTCGACGATCAAAATTTTGACAATCACAGGCAAGCTTGTGAAAGAGTTTTCGGCGCAGGGCGGGGGACGCGCCTTCTGGGATGGAAACACCGAATCCGGTGAACCGGTCGCAAGCGGGATCTATCTCGCGGCCGCATACAGCGAAAACGGCAGCCGCGTCGGCTCGGCGAAGCTTGCAGTGATAAGGAGGTGACCGGACAATCAGCCAATTTTCTACAATTTTTCACGATTTTTTTCATATTGATCAACCGCTTGACAGGTCACACACGGCGCTGCCGGATCGAAGGGCGGGATTTGAATAACGAAATTTCTTTGTTAGGTAAGGAGGAGGACAGCATTGGAAACGACGGCTTATAAAGATGAAATATTTTCGAAGCGCGTTCGGGCTGGGAAGCGGACTTACTTCTTCGATGTAAAAGCGACGAAGTCAGAAAAAGATTTTTATATCACGATCACCGAAAGCAAAAAGGTCGGCGATACTGAATTCCAAAAGCACAAAATCTTCCTCTATAAAGAAGATTTTGAAAAATTTGCCGATGCACTTGCAGAAGCGGTGGATTTTGTCCACGACGAATTTTCCAAAAGTTCGGATGGACATTCAGAGTCCGATGCGCTTGCTGCCGCAGTCGCCGAAGAAAAATCTGTCGAAGAAGTCCATGAAACACAATATGTCTGATTCTTCCTGTCTTCTCCGAAGCGCGAAAGAATGAGCCTGTGATACACGCCCTGTTCCGGCTCATGGATGAAGCGTCGGCCCCGCATATGCAACACAGATCACTGAAGCCTCCGGTGTCTCCAGACATCGGGGGCTTCAGCGGTTTAAACGACGTTTGATGAGCCATTCGATGGCCAGCGGCGTGAAGGCCGCGGCGTACACGAGGATGGGAAGGAAATATCTGTAGCGCGAGAGCAGAAAGAAATGGAACACCAATCCTATCCCGAAGACAAACAGAAACAATTCCAGTGCTGACTTCCGCGCCCTGAAAAGTCCGACCCCTGCCAGCGCGAACAAGATGATGTTCTGTCCGATCCACAACGCCTTCTTCATCGGCGATTGCGGTCCCACGGATGTGTAGATCCAGCGATCGGGCACGATGCTGAAAAAATAATTGCTGAACTTATAGTATGTGTTCCTGAGCAGCCGACCCGGGGCCCTGAAATTCTGCATCATTGCCTCGGCGATAAGCGCGCCTCCCGAGATGGCTCCCGAGCGGTAACGTTGCAATGTCGTATCGCGCTCCGCGATCAGGGGGACGGCGAGATAATAATCGAAATCGCCATTGCCTCCTGTTGTGTTTGAGTAGTAGACCGTCTCGGCTGCCGATACCGCGAACGTGCGTGCGTTATCGGGCACGGCATGCATCATGACGATCATATTGATGAGCATGGCGAGCATCACGGCGCAGGCGAGGCCGAACGCCCGGGCGTAATTGTGTCTGAACATCGCGTACACGACGAGCATCGAGACGATGACGAGGCCGAATGGCCGCGTGAGCGACACTGCAGCCGCAAAGATGAACAGCAAATAGAATTGTTCCCACCCGAGCTTGTCGATTAGCAGGAGCACTCCTGCAAAGAAGAAGAGAAAGAGCGGCTCCGAAAAGAATTGCGACGTCAGATAAAAAAACGGAGGGAAGAACGCATAAATGATCCATCCCGCGCTTTGCGCAAAGAGCGATGTCTCGCGCGCCGTCCCGCGAAACAACAAGAACCCAGCGGCGAAGAACAGCAGATTGTTGATCAGGATCACAGGTGTGAGCGATTTCCAGAAGAAGAGAATGGGCGCATAAATCGCCGTATGCAGCCACTGATAGGGAAGCGGACGATAGACGGGATTGCTCAGCATCGAGAGATGATCGAAGAGCTCGTCTCCTCGCGCACCGCGAGCGAATCGATCGTCTTCGGGTTGTATCGACGAGATGGATCCATTGAGACCGAGATTCACGACGGCGCCGAAATATGTGATACTGTCGCTTTTAAAAAGGCCGTCCGATAACGCAAACGACAATCCGACGCGCAGCACAAAGAGGACACCGACAATGTAGTTCATGATGCGGGGCATAGCGGCAGTTTTCATTTGATCGGACGTTGTACATACATCGTCTTTTTAATCGACGAGAGCTGCTCGGCAATCAGTCCCAACAGGAACGACAGCACACCTGTGATGATTAACAGGCTCGACCCGACGCTCACGCCATGGCCGAGAGAGAAAATGTAGAGGCCCCATGGCACTCCGAGCGAGAAGCAGGCGAGGGCTACCGGAAGGAAAATCTTCATGGGATTGAACAAGACGGCGATATTCAGGATCTCCATGACAGTCTCGAACGCGGTCTGAAGCGAAATCGTGCTCGTGCCGCCTCGCCTCGCCCCGACTGTGATCGGGATCTCGCAAACGAGATGCCGGCTGTTGACGAAAACAAGCGTGAGCGTATCGGAAAACGAAAACGTGTCGGGCAACAGATGAAGTGATTCCTGCGCAATGGCGGTGCGATAAATGCGCATCCCGCTGTTGATGTCGTACACGCGAAGCGGCATCAGCAGCGAGGCAAAGCGGCGGATGAGCGATTTGCCGATCCCGCGCCAGAATCCTCCGCTGCTGCCCATTCCCTGGCGTGACCCAAGCATCATATCGGCATCCATCCGGACAAGCGCCTCATACAACCGCTCGCAGTCGGCGATGCTGTGCTGCCCGTCGGCATCCATCGTCAGCGTATAGTCCGTCTCGACGGTTCGTATGCCCGTTTTCATGGCCGCTCCGTATCCCCGATTGAGCTTGTGATGATGAACGCTGAAACCGTGGGCCTGCGAAAGCTCGTTCAAGAGCGCTTTTGATCCGTCTGTGGATCCGTCGTTGACGCACACGAGGCGCCATTGCTTGCGGCGGCAGAATTCGGCGATATCCGGAATGACTCCCGGAAGTGTTTCTGCTTCGTTATAGACCGGAATGAGTATGGTGACCATAGACGAATGTATGCCTTCTCGAGGACGAAGTGAGTGCGTATGAATAGTATAAAATATGCAAAAAAAATTTAAAATCCTTACCGGCGAACCACCCTCATTTTTTTATGGGGTGATCCTCACTCAGGGTCTCAATAATTTCCTTCGGGGAATAATTCGATTGGAACATCAATCAGCCGCGCCGCTCGGGTGTGAGCGGGAGATTCAGAGAAAAAAGGAATTTCAGATTCTTGACTCTGGTATAGAATCTTGCTATATTTAATGAAATTTCCAAAAAACGTAACACTGTTTTATCGTAGAAATCGTGAAATATTGAGGAAAAACGAAATAATGAAAATCAATATTTCCGGTCTTTCGACAGGGCTTCATACGTTTGAGGTCTCCACAGACGCGCGCGCGCTTGATTTGCCCGAGAATTTTACGGGCGTCGTGACAGCGCATGTGGCGCTTGAAAAGACTTCGTGGCAGATCCAGGCATCCATACGCGCTGCGGTGAACGCTCAGTTCGAGTGCGACCGGTGTGCAGACGAATACACAAGGCTGGTTGAAACAACATTCGATGTGGTGTATTCCTGGAACGAATCGGAGAGGAGCGACGGCGATGACGACAACTATTTCCTGATGACCGAAGGTCAGAAGTCGATCGATGTGTCTGAGCCGGTACGCGAATATCTGCTGCTCGCTGTGCCAATTAAAAATCTCTGCCGTCCGAACTGCCGAGGATTGTGCCCCGTATGCGGCGCGAACCTGAACGAGCGGACGTGCACCTGTACGACAGGCGAAACAGACAGCCGCTGGGACGCTCTGCAAAAACTTGCATCACAAAACGAATAACTTTTTAGTCAGGAAATACGACCATGCCGAATCCGAAACGCAAACTTTCAAAAACACGCGGACGCAAACGCCGCACACATTATAAGGCAACTCCGTCTTCTGTCGCCGAATGCCCGCAATGCCGCGAAATGAAATTGCAGCACCGCGCCTGTCCCAACTGCGGATACTATAACGGCCGTTCGATGTTTATTCCCAAAGAAGCGTAATTCCGCTCTGCGGCATGTCCGGCACGAGCGCCATGATGTCAACGCCGGACGGATGATTATTCAATCATGAGTGCGGATACTTTGAAACAGCCGATACGTATTGCCCTCGATGCGATGGGCGGAGACTTTGCCCCTGCCAGTGAAGTGCAGGGAGCTGTCGACGCACTGCGAGCGAGCGGCAACCGGTTTCATGTTGTGCTTGTGGGCAGCGAGGATGCTGTCCGGGCGGAGCTTGCAAAAACGGACACCACAGGTCTTCATCTCTCTGTCGTTCCCACGACCGAGGTGATCACGATGCATGATTCTCCGGTGGCTGCATTGAAGCAGAAACCGAATTCATCGATCGTTGTCGGGATGACGATGCATAAGGAAGGGAAAGTTGACGCATTCGTGAGCGCCGGAAATACGGGCGCCGTCACGGCCGCATCGACGCTGATTCTCGGACGCATTCCCGGCGTGAGCCGCCCCACGATCGGCGCTGTCTTCCCCTCGCAACAGGGGCCGACACTTATTGTTGATGCGGGTGCAGTCACAGACTGCAAGCCGCATTTTTTATTTGAATTCGGCGTGATGGGCGCGATCTATTCAGAACTCGTGCTGAAAAAGAAGAACGCGCGTGTCGGTCTGCTCAATATCGGCGAGGAGTCTTCGAAAGGCAACGAGCAGGCGCACGAAGCGTATCAGATTTTCATGGAAAAGAAATCGTCCCTGAACTTCGTGGGCAATATCGAAGGCCGCGACGTCCTGGCCGGTGCGGC
This sequence comes from Bacteroidota bacterium, assembly GCA_035298825.1. GTDB lineage: Bacteria > Bacteroidota > Ignavibacteria > UBA10030 > UBA8401 > CAISDA01. The sequence continues at coordinate 500 of DATGXR010000162.1, read as the reverse complement.
CGATGTCGTCGTCTGCGACGGATTCACCGGCAACATCCTTCTGAAATTTGCGGAAAGCGTCCCTACCTACCTCAAATCCCAATTTAAAAAGTATGCCGGACAGGCATGGTGGAAAGCCTTGCTCATGGGCGTGATGCGCACGCCGCTCCGTACGGTGTTTAAAGACATGGATTATCAGGAGTTCGGCGGCGTGCCCCTGCTCGGTGTCAACGGCGTGACAATCATCGGTCATGGAGGATCGACTCCGAAGGCCGTCATGAATATGCTCTACCGCGCAGAGGAGGCCGTCACGGGGCGGATCAATGAGAAGATCCGCGAAGCCCTGCGTCCGCCATCACGATAAGCATCGAACCAAGAATTTTCCGCAACAACATTCAATAACATACATTTTTTTCACAACGAAGAAATTTCTTTAATGAGTCTACGAGCAGCGATTACAGCGGTTGGCCATTATGCGCCTGAAAAGGTGCTGACAAACGCTATGTTGGAAACGATGGTCA
>DATGXR010000161.1:0-2063 GCA_035298825.1 Bacteroidota bacterium | reverse complement strand
TTCTAAAAGTTTCAAAATGTAGCGATTATCCCGATAAAAATCAAGTATTTTTTTTCAAAATAATCTCGAACAAAGATAATTTCACACAGGCCCTGTTTCAAGGCATTCCCCGGACGGATGCGCACTCGGCGTTCTTCCCTGCATCGGAAAGTCCGGACAGACAAACGCCTTCATCCCTCCGGTTGTATGCCGGATCGATGAAGGCGTGTCGTTCCCAACTGCGCTTTTTAGAGTGCAAGCATCGCCGGATGCTCGAGATATTTCTTCAAGGTCTGCATGAATCGCGCGCCGACGGCGCCGTCGACAACGCGATGATCGCACGAGAGCGTCATCTTCATGCGGCTGCCCACGACGATCGCGCCGTTTTCGACGACAGGCTTTTCGAGTATCGAACCGATCGCAAGAATTGCGCCTTCAGGCGGATTAATGATCGCCGCAAAATTTTCGACATCGAACATGCCGAGGTTCGAAACGGTGAACGTGCCGCCCGTGAATTCCTCGGGTTTCAGCTTCTTTTCTCTGGCGCGTCCGGCAAGCTCTTTTGTTTCGGCCGAGATCCCGGCCAATCCCTTCAGGTCTGCATTGCGTATGACGGGTGTGATGAGGCCGTCGTCGATCGCCACGGCCACGCCCACATGCACCGATCCGTACTGGAGAATCTTCTCCGGAGTGAATGTCGCATTGACTTCGGGATGTTTCCTGAGCGCAAGCGCCGAGGCCTTCACGATCAGATCGTTGAAACTGATCTTCACTTCGCCGGTTTCGTTGAGCATCGTCCGGAAGTCGGTCGCAGGTTTCATGTCCGCTTCGACTGTGAGATAAAAATGTGGCGCTGTGACTTTGCTTTCGACAAGGCGCTTGGCGATCGTCTTCCGCATGAGCGACAAAGGAATTTCTTTTGTCTCACCCTGCGCGATCGGTGCGGGACGCGGTGCCGGAGCGGACGCTGTCTGGGCGGCGGGAGCGTATTGTTCGATATCGCGTTTGATGATCCTGCCGCCGGGTCCCGATCCCTGTAACTGCGAAAGATCGATGTTTTTTTCGTCCGCAAGTTTCCGCGCAAGCGGAGAGATCTTCATTCTCCCTGTCTCGTCGGTCGACTGCTGTTGCTGTGCCGCGCCCTGCAATGCCTGCTGAGTCCCTTGTGCAGCCTGCACGCTGCCCGCAGGCTGTGATGTGGGCGCCGCAGCGGTTGTCGTCGGTTCGAGCGTTGTGGCGGCAAGGTGTGAAGAAGTGATTGGCGGAACACCTTTGGGCGTCTCGACTTTCTGTTCGCCGCCCGCCTGGGCTTCGGTCTGCGCTGGCTGCTTCGCCCCTCCGCCTGTGAGCAGTCCGGCGATATCCTCATCCGCCGTACCGATGATGGCAAGCGGTGTGCCGACTTTCACTCCTTCTCCCTCTTTGGCAAACAGTTTGCGCACGATGCCCGAGTCGTAGGCTTCCTGTTCCATGTCCGCCTTATCCGATTGGATATCGGCCAGAATGTCGCCCTGTTTAATCGCTTCACCTTCCTTCTTGCGCCACTTCAGTATAATGCCTTCATCCATGGTGTCGCTTAATTTCGGCATCAGCATAAGTTTGGCCATTGTCTCATTCCTTCATATTCTATTATTGAGAGCAGTTCACGGTTGAACGGCAAAGCACTTCTTCACCCCGCAACACAACGATCATCGATACAACACTTTCTTCACGGCCGCGATCACTTTCGCGGGATTCGGCAACGCCGCCTGTTCGAGATTGTTCGCATACGGCATCGGAATATCCGCCGAGTTCACTTTCTCGACCGGCGCGTCAAGATCGTCGAACGCCTTCGTATGCAACCGGAAGGCGATCTCCGTGCCGACGCTTGCGAAAGGCCATGAGTCTTCAACGATCACGCAGCGATTCGTCTTGCGCACCGACTGAAGGATCAGCTCCTCGTCGAGCGGACGCAGTGTGCGGGGATCGATCACTTCGGCGCTGATGCCTTCCTTTGCAAGTTCGTCGGCCGCCGCGAGCGCTACCTGCACCATCTTCGTCCAGGCAATGATCGTCACATCAGTCCCGTTGCGTTTGATGTCGCC
>DATGXR010000160.1:0-9142 GCA_035298825.1 Bacteroidota bacterium | reverse complement strand
CGCGACATCATTGTCGCCGCAAAACACCATGCAAAATCCCGCAAGACAAGCCTCTCGAAACTCATTGGCAACTATCTGGAAAGCCTCGGCGGAGAATCACGATTGGAAGACGGAACCGTACGGTTATCGGTCCCGATCCGGCGATTGAAAGGATCGATCAGACTCAAGCAGCCGATCGTGGATGATAAAGCCATGTTACGAAAGGCTTTGCGGAAGAGGCATTTGTGAAACCGACCGTTTTCATCGATACGAATATCATCATCGATCTGTTGACCGACAGAGAACCGTTCGGCGATGACGCAGCACTTTTATTCGAGTTGATTGCTGCCGAAAAGATTCATGCATGTACTTCGGCAAACTGCCTCGCAAACGTTTACTATATTCTGAGCAGTGTTGCAAAGCATAGCGCGGTGCGTGAAAAAATTCGTGATGTGATGCGGTACCTGACAGTGATTGCGACAGATTCGACAATTCTTACGGACGCTTTGTCATCCGATTTCAAGGATTTCGAAGACGCCATTCAATATTATTCGGCAATCGCATGCGGTGCGCGCTACATCGTGACACGCAATCCAAAAGATTTCCGAACGAGTAAAATTCGCCTCGCCGATGCTCGCGAAATGTGCAAAATTCTCGGCAACGGTTGAACCACCGGCCCGGCATACGTATGTTCCCTGCGAGTGTTGGGATGAACCCAATGTACCAGTTCGTCACGTCGCGCTTGCTGCCAATGCCTTGAAGCAGGGTGCACGATAAGATCGTTACACCACCGGTTTGATGGAACCAGACTCGGTCGATCGTTGCGACCACGATCCTACTTCACCAACATCATTGTCCGCTGCAGCATACGGCCTCCGGCTTCGAGACGATAGACATACATGCCGCTGGCAGATCCGACGGCATTGAATTCCACCGTGTGCACTCCTGCGGCTTGTTCACCCTTCACGAGTGTCGCGACCTCGCGGCCAAGTACATCGTAGACACGGAGCGTCACCTGCTGCCTTTCCGCAAGACTATACGTGATCGTGGTCGATGGATTGAAGGGGTTGGGATAATTCGGTTGCAGTCGGAACATTTCCGGTGTGTTGTTGCCCATAGGGCCGACCGCCGTCATGTTCTTGCTGATCGGACATCGCATGACACCGTTGTTCGTGCCGGCATAGAGTGTGTCGCCGACAGCCAAAATTGTATAGATGTATGCTCCCTGAGGTGCGGGCATGAACGACTTCCACGTGGTTCCGAAATCCGTGCTCACTCTCACTCCGATGCTTGATCCCATACAGAACAGGTACGGAGCGACATAGGTGATGGCCTCCGGAGAGCTGATCCCGGGATAGAGCGTATCCCAGTGGACGCCGGCATCACTCGTGCGATACAGTGTCGATGTCGGACTTCCGCCGAGAACCAGCCACTTTGATCCCGCGACGATAATATCCTCAACGGAAGGAAAGATCTCATTATAGTAGTCGTTCGGAATTGTCCGCTTGATCCAGGAAGTTCCATCGTTCTCGCTGTAGTACAGATCGCCGCTGGCCCCCGCGAAGAGCGTTGTGATTGGCCCAGTGGTACTGGTTTTGACCAACGACACTTCAGACGAGGCAAAGGTCGAACCTCCCACTTTGGTCCACGTGGACCCGGAATTTGATGAGACCATCACGCCGCCGACTGTTCCCGCATACAAGCGCGAGCGTGCGGTATTATGTGTGATGGATAACCAACGGGTCTTCACTCCTCCCGTACTGAAGGACCAGGAATTTCCATTGTCCATAGACTGCCAGTAGCCGCTGTCGAGCGCCGAGACAAACAAGACCCGGGATCCCCATCCTGCGTCAATATCATTGATGCTTCCCCATCGGGTCCGTGCAGGGACCATCACATCCCAGGATCCGGTTGAGAACAATCGGCGATGAAGACATCCAAGGCCGGAAAACAATGATGTGGCGTTGGAGGCGAGCTTCGACGTGTATGCGCCGTTCATGCCGGAACTGGATTCCTTCCAGTGGAGACCGGCATCGGTCGACGCATAGATTCCGATGTCGGTCCCGGCGAGGATTGTGGACCCGTATTTGCACAGCGAGCGAACCGGGGCAACCGGGTAGCCGGTGTTGGATCGATGCCATGCGGAATCGCCGGAGGTGTGCATGAAGATGCCGTTATTTGTTGCTGCAAGAAGCGTATCCCCGAAGAGCCCTCCGGTCGCAAGGATCGCATTGACATATTCGCCTTCCAGACCCGGCCCCACTTTCGTCCAGGTGGTGCCATGGTCCGGGGTCACCCACACGCTCGAATCCTGCGTGCCGGCATACAACCACCCCCGGTTCTGGAACTTCCCGCCCACGAGCCAGAGATAGGTAAAGGAATGGAGTGTCGTCACCTGCAGTTTCCTGATGCCTGCATCCGCACGGACCCAGGAGAATCCCCGATCCGTCGATCGCCAGAGTCCCTTACCCCAGCCGGTTGTAAAGAGCGAATTGATCGTCGACCCAACGAGTCCCGTCGATAATCCCGCCATTGAACGGGCGTAGCAGATGGAGTCCGTCGTGGGCAGCGCCGACCATGTCAGTCCTTCGTCGATCGAGCGAAGCACGGAAGAATTCGTGGAGGCAAACCAGACGCCTTGGGACATCGTTACGCATTGTGCAGCCTCTTTCTTGGGCATCGATGGTTGCGTCCATGTCATTCCATGGTCCGTCGATCGATAGAGGCCCCAGCCAGTGGCAATAACCAGGACGCCGTTGTAAGAGTAGCTTTCCTCATAACTTGTTGATATTGGCGGGGTCAGCGGGGACCAGGTGGAGCCTCCATCGGATGACCGATGCATGTCCCACTTGCCCAGGGCGATCACGCAGGTATCCGACACTGCAATGTCGGCGACAGAACTGCCTGCAGGACCGATGGGTTCCCATTGAGAAACGGAGATTTGAGCCGTGAGACATGCGGCGATCGCAAGAGTAAGCAACCGGGAGCGGAGTGACATGAAGATATCCCCTGGAAATATGTGTGAGAGCCTGTCCTTCTCCTCATCCACCCGCACATATCGTCAATAACACGATCAAGATATGTTAAAAGTGTCATTCGGTCAAGACAATTATTTCCAGCTTCCGGTCTAGAGTGATGGATTTCATTCTTCATTTCCTGCATTGACTGCCGAGCATCCGGAAGAGCCCATGGGAAATAATGTGTATATGGATCAGACCGCCGCACTGAAATGGGTGCAAGAAAATATAGAGAGCACCTATTTTTGTCTGTGTGTGACGTACTGTAACAACACCTGCGCCTGATTATGCTTTTCGTCTTTGGCTGCGTACAATAATGTAACGGGTCCCCGCTTCATTTTCTCCTTCAAGATTGAAACCGGTTCGTTATTCCCGTGGAGTTCCCGAATATATTTTTCCTTAAACCCATTCCACCGTGCCGGATCATGTCCGAATTCCCTTCGCAATGAAGTGCTGGGGGCAATTTCTTTCAGCCAGATATCGATGACGGCCGATTCTTTCTTTACACCTCGCGGCCACAACCTGTCTACCAAAATGCGACAGCCATCATCTCTCTCGGGACTCTCATACACTCTTTTGATCTTTATCTTCATATCTCTCCCTGTTGTAGTGAATGTGCATAATTGATCGTCCTGCTTCGATTTTTCTTCAGATGGGATAGTGATTGTACGGATCTCCTTGCAGGATGAGAATACGCTGAATCAACAGATTAAACAACACATCGCATCTCCTAATTCCCGTGAAGAGTGTGATCACCAGAACGTTCCTGCGATCGATGATGTTAATAATAGCGGAAGCGTGAATACTATGAAAACAAATCCTTTGCTTAAAATAGGAAAATTGGGACAGAGTGTCTGGGTCGATTTCATTCAACGCGGAATGATTCACTCCGGCGAACTTCAACGATTGATTGAGGAAGATGGAATACGCGGGGTGACGTCGAATCCGTCGATCTTCGAGAACGCGATCGCCGGCAGTCATGATTACGATTCGGCAATCCGTTCGATGGCGCTGGTAAACAAAAGTGTTGAGGAAATCTATACCGCGCTCACCGTGGAAGATATCCAATCTGCCGCCGATTTGTTCCGCCCCGTCTATGACCGCCTCGACGGAGCCGACGGGTATGTGAGCCTTGAAGTATCACCGAAGCGTGCGCACGACACAACAGGCATGATTGCCGAAGTTCGCCGCCTCTGGTCTGAAGTGAATCGCCCCAATGTACTGATCACCGTGCCAGGCACAAAGGAAGGCGTCCCGGCTATCCGCCAGCTGATCAAGGAAGGGTATAATATCAATATCACGCTGCTCTTTGGATTGTCTCGTTATCGTGAAGTTGCCGAGGCCTATGTCTCCGCCCTTGAAGAACGCGCGGCACGCGGATTAGACATCAGCACCGTCGCATCGGTCGCAAGTTTTTTCCTCAGCCGAATCGATGCGATGATCGATCCCATGCTTGAAGAGGAAATGCGTATCGATAGTCCCGATGTTGCTGTCGCGGCCGGGCTGGAGGGCCGGGCGGCAATAGCCAGCGCCAAACTCGCCTATCAAATCTACACAGAAATATTTTCGGGGGAGCGGTTCCACGAGCTCGTTCAAAAAGGCGCCCGCACCCAGCGATTACTCTGGACCAGCACCGGCACAAATAATCCTGCATATTCAGACGTGCGATACGTCGAGCCGATCATCGGCCGGGATACGGTCAACGCGCTATCGGCCGAAACGCTTCACGCATACCGTGATCATGGTGATCCTCATGACACCCTTACACTCGGGATCGATGAAGCACACGCAAGCATCGAACATTTGGTACATATGGGATTCAGCTTCGAGCGAATTACTCAACGGTTGGAAGATCAGGGCGTCAAGAAATTCATCGAAGCGTTTGACGGCTTAATGAACTCGCTCAAGCAAAAACGAGAGACAAGCTTGGCCGAGTCGGTAGCACAACACTGACTTTGTTCTAATTCCCCCCGCGTAATAAAGCAGTGAGAATAGGGGATTGGTGATGAAGAACGATACTGGTATTACGTGCCTGTTCCTCGATATCGGCGGCGTGCTGCTTACCGACGGATGGAGCCATCAGTCGCGCAAATTAGCGTCCAAAGTGTTCGGCTTGGATCATAAGGAGATGGAGAACAGGCATGCCCAAGTCTTCGATACGTACGAGCTGGGAAAGCTCACGATCAACGACTATCTCAAACATGTGGTCTTTTTCGAGAAGCGATCGTTTACTCCGGCAAAGTTTCAGAAATTCATGTTCGATCGATCGAAGCCGTTGCCAAGGATGATCGAAGCAGTCACCAGGCTGAAAGCTCAGTATAGAATAAAGATTGTTGCGGTGAGCAACGAAGCACGTGAATTAAATGAGTACCGAATACAGGAGTATAAGCTTGGAGCATTCATTGATTTCTTCATTTCCTCTTGCTATGTCCACCTTCGAAAGCCGGACGAAGATATTTTTCGACTCGCGCTGGATGTCGCGCACGTACCACTTCGCCAGATTGTCTATATCGAGAACACGGCGATGTTCGTCTCTATCGCCGAAAGTTTAGGCATTCGGAGTATCCTGCACAGAGATAGCATCTCTACGCTCGCTTCTTTGGCATCTTTGGGATTGAATCGGGATAAGGCATTCTGATAATTTTGAATTGCACGCCGAGTGCCGTATATTACCGCCTTGAATCCCTGTTCCCACTATACATGCCCTCTCTGCATATGAAACCAATCTTATCCGTTGCGGCAACAGTGCTGCTGCTGTGCAGCATCGTCTCCGCTCAGTCTAATCCGCAGGTCTCGATTGTCATCAAGTCCGATGCTCCTTCCGGAATCATCGACAGTAAAATCTACGGCCAGCTCTTCGAACACATTTATTTTTCCGCAGACGGCGGACTCTGCGCCGAGATGATCTCGGAGCGATCCTTCGAGCCCGAGCAATATAATGGTATGCCCAAGGGCGATGGATATTTCGACGGCTGGACCACACGCGACAACGGCGCAATCCTTGTCTCGCCCACGCTGTTCGATCATCCGATTGTGCTTGCCGATGTGGACGACGGATCTTTCACGCTCAGCACGGAAGTGAAATGGCGCTCATACAAGCTCGAGCGACATATGTGGAGCGGCGGCTTTGCCGACATGCGTGTTGAATTCAGGAACATCACGGACAGCACCAAATACAGGTTTCGCCTCCACGATCCGCGCTATGAATCCTCCTTCGGACCCACACCGCAGCAGGCCAAAGAGGCCGTGTTTGCAATCGAACGTGAAACACGCACCGAGCGTCGCGGGCGCGACGGGGTCTTGAAGCGCGTTTCTGTCTGGGAGCCCGTAAAAAGCGTTCCTGCGACCAAGGAGCAGCTTGAACCTTCGGAAGGCTGGCATACGCTGCGCCTTGTCTCAACAGGCGACGAAGTCACAGTGTTCTGGGACGGTGTGCAGATCCTCGCATGCCCGGGACTGACTTCCGGTATGAACCATCACGCTGTGGGGTTCAGTGTCAATTATACGGCAGCCGAATACCGGAAGATCAAGATCGCCTCTGTCGACGGAAAGCGCGTGTATCTCGAGGGCATGCCTGCTGTCCTGAAAAATCCCGCCGTGGCTCCTCAGTGGAAATCTTTCGGCACGGGAAAATTTGAAATGGTCAAGGGAGATGCCATCAATATGGACTACTCCCAGAAGATCACTTCAGGAAAAACTGCGTCGGGCCTTATGCAGGGGCCGTTTCGCTTGAAGGCGTTTGAACGCTATCTCGGTTCGCTTTGGGCAAAAGGCGATGGCAAGGCGAAGCTTGCGATCGGATTCACATCCGGTGGAAAAAAGATTGCCTCACACACGCTCGGCACGCCGACAGCGAGCTGGCGCAAATACGATTTCACACTCGAGCCCAAAGCGTTTGAAGGCGACGCCGATGTCGCGATCGAAGTCACAGGCTGCACGGTCTTGATCGATCAGCTCAGCATGATGCCGAAATCGGGAATCGATCTTGGCGGCTTTCGCCCCGATCTCTTCAAGGCGGTCAGGCAACTCGGACCGACATGTCTTCGGTGGCCCGGCGGAGGCTTTGCCGCACAGTACAGCTGGAAGTGGGGCGTCGGTCCCCAGGAAAAGCGCACACGTCTCTCGCATTGGATGTGGCAAATGTACGATCAGAGCGAATTCGGAACGGATGAATTCATCCGCCTCTGCCGTGAGATCAATTCGGAACCGGTGCTTGTGGTGCGCATCGGATTCGACCGCCCGCAATCGGAGCATGCCGCGATTTTGCAGGAAGCCTGCGACTGGGTCGCGTATTGCAATGAACCCTCCACGGGCAAATGGGGTGCAGTGCGCGCGGCAAACGGACATCCTGAACCTTACAATGTGAAGTACTGGGAAATCGACAATGAAATGTGGGAGATGGGTCTTGCGGCCTACGAGGCCTCTGTCAGGGAATTCTCGGCGGCGATGCGTGCGGTCGATCCCAAGATCAAGATTATTGTCTGCGGCGGATTCAGGCCCGATGGCGACAAGGGATTCTTCGAACGCTCGGGCACGATGTTCGACTATGTCAGCCTGCATCACTATGAAGGCCAAAACGGTTATGCCTCAGGCCCCGGCAAACTCGCCACACAATATGAGCAGTATGCCGATATGATCGCTCATTGCCCCAATCCGAATCTGAAACTTTTCATCTCCGAGTGGAATCTTCAGAGTATCGACTGGCGCACGGGACTGTTTGCCGCGTCGTTCTTGAATATGTGCGAAGCCCATCCCATTGTTGAAATGGGAGCCGCGGCACTTTTTATTCGCCGGACCGATGCGCCGGACTGGAATAATGCGTTTATCAATTTCGATTATCAGGGACTCTTCACGGCTCCGAACTATGTCGTGACGAAGCTCTGGCATGACAATTTCTCGAAATATCGTCTCGCCTATACGGGCGCAACCGACAGTCTGAGCGTTATGACCACGCTCTCGGAAAATGGAGAGCATGTCATTGTGAAACTCGTCAATCCCACGGAACACTCGTACGAGCTGACAATCGGAGGCGATTGGAAATCGCTCAAAGGCGCGCGCTATGCGTCAGTCGAACCGGGTTCTCTTCATGCCGCCAATTCGATGCAGGCGCCCGATGCGGTTTCTGTCACCACACGTGAAATTACTCCGCGTGATACGATCGTGGTGCTCACGGTCGCGCCTCTTTCAGCCGGGGTGCTTACACTGAAGAAATAATGACATGCGCGCACATACCGGTCTTGACGAGCCGTGTGTGGATTACTTCACCGGTTTCAAAATGAATTGGACGATCTCATCAACCAATCCCTTCTTCAGTGGAAGCGAGGGATCGCGGTATGTGGCAATGTTGCCAGCAGCATCGGCGGGACTGTCCTTCAAGACATGGTTCATACCCTCAATCACGCGAAGCACGGCTTTGGGGCTTGCAGCCGAGAGCAGTTTGGCGTCCTCAACTCCGACTTGAAGATCGTTCGTTCCCTGCAGAATCAAAACTGGCACCGACAGCTTGGTGATTTCGAGTGCCGGATCGTACTTCATCCAGGAGATGATATACGGCTGGACACTCGGACGAAAGATCGGCGCAAGGTTCGCATTGGTGACGCTTACCGTCTTGCCTGACTTCAGGCTCAGTGTAATCGACCGTGCCTCTTCAAGCAGCGCCGGAGGCAATTTGCTCAGTTGTTCCAACAGAATCTTGTCGGCCGATCGTCCCACTCCCGATACCGAGATGAATGCGTCGGCTTCTGCTTTCCGCGCGGCAAGCATGCCAAGCAGAGATCCTTCGCTGTGGCCGAGGATGATGATGCGTGAGAAGCGCTTCTCAGCACGCAGTTTCATGATCCATGCAGCTGCGTCGTGGGCGTATGTTTCAAAGCGAAGATCCGATTCCTGTCCCATCGCTTGGGCGCTTTTGCCGATGCCGCGTTTATCGTATCTGAGTGAAGCAATGCCTCGGACAGCGAGTTCTTCGGCGATCATCTTATAGGCATTGGTCGAAACGCCGAGTGTCGAGTTGCAGTTCCGGTCTGTGGGTCCCGAGCCGGCGATGATCACAACGAGCGGGGGCGTTGTGACTGCCGTGGGGATGATGAGCGTGCCGCTGATTGATCCGGTCGTTGTGGTTAATTCGCTCTCGGATTCCGAAAACG
>DATGXR010000159.1:0-3313 GCA_035298825.1 Bacteroidota bacterium | reverse complement strand
GTGATGCCGCCCGTGCCATGCATACAATGCAAGCAGACGGTCGACGATGCCCGGACCGTTCTCGGGATGCACATAGGTTCGTGAGAACTGCTCATCGGACAGGCTCTTCAGGAATATTACCCAGCGTTGATGCAGCGAGCGGAGCAAGACGAGCGAAACCTCGACATCCGCCCTGAGCGAATCCTCGAGTCCGGCCCATGCTTTTTCGTCGTACGGTCTGATTGTCGGCGTGTCTTCAGTGACGGCAAGCTTGAAGCGCATATACGCATTGAGATGGCTGTCGGCAAGATGATGCACCACCTGGCGAAGCGACCATCCGCCATCGCGATACGGTGTGTCCAATTGTTCGTCCGTCAACCCTTCGAGCGCTTTGCGAAGCAATAGGGGCATTTCATAGATCTGGTCGATGAAGATGCGGCGGCCGGCGGCGGTGTATTCCGCAGGAGGCTCGAATTTTCCGATGGGATAGCGGGGATCGTTCATGTGTGTCTGCTCCTTATTATTTTTTCCGGTGCAGAGAATTTACGCAAAATTGATTTTAACATCAAACAGATGTACATTACTCCGCGGAGCAGAGTCCGTTTCAAAAAATTGTGACAGATCATTCCTTCCATGGCAGGCAGCCACCATCCCCTGGATTCCTATGGCCAATGTGTTTTGGATACTCCTGTCGACCGGTTGTATCGCCGGATTGTTCGTCATTGCGGCAATCACGCTGCGCACTTCGAAACAGCTGAAGCTGCTCGAACGGCGGATGACGCAGTTCACATCGATGGATCGGCGTCTCGCTGAACTCGAAGCAAAACTTCGCGACACGGCACGTCAGGTTGTCGAACCGCCTTCTCCGGAGGCGCCTGCACATCCGGAAGTCAGTCCTCTCTCGATCACACAACAACCGACGCGCGTGCCGACCGACACAGCAGCGCCTTCTGCACACGCGTTCGCAGAGCCCGCCACGGCACCGTCGCGCACGCGCGAGGAATGGGAACAGCTGATCGGCGGAAATCTGCTCAACCGCGTCGGGGCGCTTGCGCTAACGATCGCTCTCGGCTCGTTCCTGAAATATGCATTCGATAATAACTGGATCAGCGAAACCATCCGCGTGTTGATCGGCGCACTGACCGGCGTGGTGTGTCTTGCCGGCGGATATCGCACGCATCGTCGGGGATTCACGATCTTCGCACAGGGACTTGTCGGGGCGGGCATATCGATCCTCTATCTCTCGGTCTATGCCTCGTTCAACTTCTACTCACTCGTTCCACAGACCGCAGCATTCATCCTGATGTTTCTTGTGACGCTCATCGCGTTCGCCAACGCATTATACTATGACTCTCTTGCCGAAGCGATGCTCGGCTGGGCCGGCGGCTTTTTAACGCCGCTGCTTTTAAGCACAGGAACCGCCAACGAGATCGGACTCTTCGGATATATCACTGTGCTCGACGCGGGACTGATCGCGATCATGATGCGCAAACAATCCTGGTATGTGATTGAACCGCTCACGCTGATCGGAACCTGGATCCTCTATCAACAATGGTTCGAGGCGTTTTATACGAGTGCGGATCTCTGGACGACCGTGTTCTTTGCAATCACATTCTGGGCGCTCTTCCTTGCGCTTGATGTGATGTGGTCGGCACCCGCACACATCGGACGCGCATTGAACGAACTCACCGGCACGATGAATGCCGCATGTTTCTTCCTCGCCATGTATTGGATGTTCGAGAGCGATCATCATGCATGGATGGGACTGATCACCGTGCTGATCGGATCGGTGTATGCGCTCATTCTTCTTCAGCGCTCCGGAAGCGGACACACGGATGAACGCCTCAACTTGCGGTACGGGCTCACCGGACTGGCACTTGCCGTGATCGCAACAGCCATTCAATTCTCAGATTTCACGACAGTGATTGCGTGGTCTGCAGAAGCGCTGCTTCTTGTATGGTACGGTCGGCGCTTGAATCTCAACTACGCCGGCACGGCGGGATTCGTCGTGTTCCTGCTCGCAGCCTCCAAGCTGCTGCTGTTTACACCGGGAGCATTTGCCTACGCACAGATCCATCATTATTCACCCGTTTTGAATCAGCGCGCACTGGCATTTGGTGTTTTGGCGCTGGCCATGTGGGGCGGGGCCCGGCTGAAACAGGAATCTCGAACAGGAAGCAAGTTCTTCGACGCTCTCCATTATGCCTGGATGCTCGTTCTGTTCCTTTTATTGACCGCCGAGCTGACGGATTTTTTCCAGAGGCAGATCGACATCGTTGCGCAGACGGTCGGCCGTTCATCGACCGATGCGGCAACCTCCCATCGTCTCCTGAACATGCAGCAGATGTCGCTTTCCGGGATCTGGCTTGTATATTCAGGCATCCTGATGGGATTCGGTCTCTTGAAGAAATATCGCGAGATGAGGCTTGCCGCAATCGCGCTTTTTGGAATCAGCATCATCAAGATCTTCATCTACGATCTTTCATTTCTTGAGACACTGTATCGGATCTTCTCGTTCCTGGCTCTGGGGGTGATATTGCTTGCAGTTTCGTACGCCTATCAGAAATATCGGGATGTGATCATCGGGACGAATATAATAGAGGAGAGCATCATACACGCCAATAAGAAAGAAGCGCAACGCGATCGAACAGCGTGAGGTGGAATTCGAATGGAATACGTTGAAAGGGAACAGACAGAGATCAACACAAGCGGCTCTCCGTAACGAAGAGCCGCCGGTTGTTTCATGAATCAACGAGTGGGCTGTTCATTCCGCACATATTACGACGGCTGACGCTGTTTCACATCTCCGCTGAGGATGTTGATGATGTTCTGGTAGTTGCCCGGCACAAGATCGAATCCCGTGAGTGTCTTCGACGCCTCCTTATAATCATCCGCTGTCTCGATACCCGGCATCGCCTTTTTCAGGAGCGAGGCGATGACCGCCTTCTTATCCGGCTGCCGGGAGGCGGCTGTTTGTCTGATCGGAGGCCGAGATTCGAGCGTGGCGCTGTTGCCGTCGTCATCCTCGGCCTGCAGGAACAGAAGCGATTGCAACGCATAGCGGCGATAATACGTGATCGTGCTCCCCATTTTTTGCGGATCCGTGTTCTCGGGCAGCACTGCATTGCTTTCAACAAGCGTTTGTCCGGTTTCCGAATCGATAATCATCGTCTTCAGTGTCAGCCTGTCCGTCGTCGGATTCGAGGATAACGGCTGCAATAACACAAGTCCCAGGTCGTTCAGTATCGGCTTGATGACTTCGATCAGCTTATTGATGTCGAAGTAGTTCGATTTGAAGAACGGATTGATGCTGTCTTTGGAGATTGCTCCCACT
>DATGXR010000158.1:0-10474 GCA_035298825.1 Bacteroidota bacterium | reverse complement strand
TATAAGTGACGTCTATGTCTGTATCGGCACTAAATCTGTTGAATCAGATATTCCAATTTTTGGTACCGATGAAGAGTTTAAAAGTACCGTTGTCCATGAATTTATCCATCCATTTATCATGCATTATTGCCTGAAATATCGAGACCAACTTGAAAAATATGCTGCACTATATAAAAAGAACGAGGATGTCTATCGAAGGAATGGATGTCCTGATTGGTTCAGTGCTATGAATGAACTGTTGACAAGAACTGTCGAAATAAGAATCAATTCGAATGGTGATGAGGAAAAAGCCGCAAAGGCAATTGAGGATCAGTCAAAGAATTTAGGGTTTTCCACTATCCCTGTCTTATACCGGGCTTTTGACAGATATTATTCTGCAATAAAAAGGAAAGAGAATAATCTTGATAAGGTTTTTCCTGATATCGTACAATCATTAGACGAATCAGAGAAAAACGATTAACGGTGTATACAACTAAAACGTGACGGGGAGTCTGTCCCTGAAAAACGCCAGGTGTATCAACCTGTGTCGTGAACAGAGGCATCCGAACCGTCCCGGCCGCCGCCTTCGAGCCGGCTGCCTGCCCTACGACTCCGACGTGTCCGTGATATGATGATGTTTCATCTTGTCGTAGAGCACCCTTCGATTAATCTGAAGAAGCTCCGCCGCTTTCGTCTTGTTGCCCTGCGTCGTTCGCAGCGCCTTCATGATAAGATTCTTTTCCACGTCGTCCATGATCTCATTCAACGGAATGCCGCTCCGCCAGATATCATCGGTCCAAATGAATTCACCTTCGGCGCGCAAAGCCAGCGGCAGCTGGTCGACAGTGATCACATTGCCCTTCGCAAAGACGACGGCCTGCTGTATGATATTTTCCAATTCCCGGATGTTTCCGGGCCAGGAATAAGTTCTCAATGTGTTCAGACATTTTGAAGAGATGGAGACATTCCGGTCCTTCCCGTATCTCGCAATAAAGTGCTCGACCAATTGCGGAATATCTTCGGGATGTTCCCTGAGCGGAGGAATGGAAATGTGCGCGACATTCAGCCTGTAAAACAGGTCCTCGCGGAACAATCCTTTTTTCATCTCGTCATTTAAATTCTTGTTCGTTGCCGCCATGACACGAACATCGGTTCTGTGCGTCTCTTTTCCGCCGACCCGTTCGAATGTCTTTTCCTGCAGCACGCGCAGGAGCTTGCTCTGGAGCAGCGAGGACATTTCGCTCACTTCATCGAGAAAGAGCGTCCCTCCCTCGGCCAGTTCAAACCTGCCCGGACGATCGTAATTTGCCCCAGTGAAGGCGCCTCGTTCATGGCCAAAGAGTTCGCTTTCCAATAATGTTTCAGGAAGCGCCGCGCAATTGATCTTGATGAACGGCTTGGCGCTTCTGTTCGAATGCCGTTGGATGGCGTTGGCAACGATCTCTTTTCCCGTGCCGCTCTCACCCTCGATCAATACTGTCGTATCGGAAAGAGTGATCTTGCCGATGAGTTTGAACAGTTCCCTCATCTTTCCGCTGCTACCGATGATCTCGGAATTATCCTTCTTGAAGTCCTCTTCCGGCTGCTGCGTCCTCAGCAGCAGCAATTCCTTACGAAGATCGGCATATTCGATCGCGCGCTTGACGACGAGGAGAAAATCGTCGAGGTCGAATGGCTTTTCAATATAGTCGTACGCGCCGAGTTTCATCGCTTCAATCGCCCGTTCACTTGTGCCATGGGCGGTAAACACGATCACCGGAGCATCGGGAGAGATCGTTTTGATTTCGGTCAAGGCGGTCAGCCCGTCCATCTTCGGCATCTTGATATCGAGGATGATAATGTCGAGCTCCGATGCCTGGGCAAGGGAAACAGCGTCCTTCCCATCCTTTGCTTCGAGCACAGTAAAGCCTTCATCAAGAAAAACATCGCGAAGGCTTTTCCGGATCGGCGCCTCATCATCGGCGATCAGTATCGTGCGTGGGTGTGTCATAGACGTGCTGCAATTGGAAGTGTGATTGAACAATGTGTCCCTGCCGAATCGCACACATAGGCGATTGTTCCTTTATGCGCTTCGATGATCTCGTAGACGATGGAAAGACCAAGCCCGACTCCTTGTTCCTTTGTCGTGAAAAACGGATCGAAGATATTTTCAAGGATGTCGTTCGGAATACCTTTACCAGTGTCGGAGATGATGATCTCGACTTGGTTCTTTTCCTGGTTCAGCAATGTCCTGATCCGAAGCGTCCCGCTCTGTTCCATCGCCTCGATTGCATTCATGCAGATGTTGACAAACACCTGTTCCATTGCCCCCTTGTCCAATACAACCAGGGGAATGGATCCGTTGAACGACGTTTCGCTGCCGATATGCTGTTCGTCAAGCCGGGGCTGCACAAGAGCAAGAGCGTATTCAAGGATCTGATGAATGTTGGTGGGTTTGGGATTGTTCACCATCGGCTTTGAAAACACAAGGAGTTTTTTCACAAGGTCGGACAAGCGATCCACTTCCCTGATGACCATTTCAACCGAATCCTCCGTAAAGACATCGGCGGCTCTGAGCTCCCCAGGGCCGGAACGGACTTTCCGCTGCCACAATTGAATGCGTGTTTTGATCGTGGTGAGCGGAGTTTTTACTTCATGGGCGACTCCCGCCGTCAGTTTTCCCAATGCGGCGAGTTTGTCCCGCTGGCGCAATAAATTTTCGAGCTCCTCCCGCTTTTGCTGGTCCCGCTGCCGTGATTCGGATGTGATATTTATCGACCGTGCAATGGAACCAAGCAGTCCCCGCTGGGGAGGCAGGCGATAATCGAAATCGGAGATCAAACGATTCAAACCGATATTGATCATTTCGACGCGTTTTCGCAGAAGCCAGGAGATATACACGGCAACGACAACGCCGAATAACGAAGCAATGGCAATAACATCCAACACACTGTTGAGCCTCCGGGAAGGCAGGAGATCATCCAGCCGTATCATCGTCCACGAGGCGCCTACGATCGTATTGCGCACGACGATGGGCCGTGTCGCCAGTGTGAAGATTGTCGGATCGGAGTGGACGATGGTGATGCGCGGTGATCGTCGTCGTACCGTTTCGAGAACCTGGTCGCGGATCAGGGTATATTCCCCCGGCGGCGGACCATAGGCAGGCTTAGGTTCGTGCGCGGTGGGGAAAGCGTATCCTAAAAACTCATCGAACTTCGACAGATAGAATCCTCCTTCAATTCCATTGATATGCACAAGGATGCTGTCTGTGGTTTCCTGGAGCGTGGAATCCATCGCTTTTATCTGGTGCGTGGTTACGACCGTCGTTGAAGGAGCGATCTGTGTGAAGACGTCGGTGACATGGTCGACGACCGCGATGCGCAGATGTTCTGCTGCGATATCCGACAGGAGTTCATTGTCGGCAATGATCCTGTCCTTCGAGGCCTCAAGAACGCTGTTGATGTATACCATCCCGCCGCCCAGCACAGCAGTGATCGCAACGCCGAAAACGACCGCTTTTGTTCGAAGACTATATTCCGTCATAACGGTGATTCTCTCATGAAATACAATGTACGAAGTTGCTACTACAAATGATATGCCATAATAAGGGGCATATTCCTCACCCAAATGATGAACTGTAGATCGAAATGGGCAGAATTCCCCCACTACCGTGGGAATTTTGCCCATGCGTGCATGACATAAATGAAAAAAATGGCGAATTTAAGGTGTTTTTTTGGCACGGTGTATGCATTATGAGTCCCCACCGTAGGGAATTACCACATTTTTCAACACAATTTCATCAGAGGCTTGTATGAAAAAAATGAAACTCTTTTCTTTACTCGTTGTCGTCCTGATCGGCATGGGCATGTTTCTGTCCCATGTGATCGGCAAAACAATGGGAGTATTGACGAAGCAGGATATTAAAACCGAAATAGTTCATAACTCACCGTTTCTCATGGTGCCGGTTGCCATCGTCAACGGAGATACGACCTATATTTCCAGCATCGAGCTCAAAGGCCGATGGGAAGAAACATCGGCGCCGGCGGCGCCATGGCCATGGCAGGGACTCGCCTGGCTGAAAGATCCCAAGGGCGACAATCCGCTTGGCGTATTGGACTGGACAGGGATCACGATTGACACAACGTGGACCGCTCCCACCGCAGCAGGCGGCACGTATAAGATCAGCAAGAAGACGACGCAATCCTATAAGAACGGCGCCTTCGCCTCACCTTCGCTCAAAGGCTGGCTGGCGCCGACCAATGTCTATTCGGTCGATGTGTATACGGTGAAGGGCGCGACCGCGGCGAAAGTGCAGACATTGACATTCGATCCGGCCAAAAAAGATACGGCATTCAGCGCCGCGACATGGGAGCTCACCTATGGCGCGACAGGTACTGGTGCGTATCCGGCCGCAACCACCCCGCGGCCAGATCAGCTGATTGCGGCGCGCATTGACTCGAGGATCAATTTCTCAGGCGGACTCCCCTCGAAATCATTCATCGTTCCCGAGGGAACGGACTCGCTTCGGTATGTCTTCAAGATCGGCGGCGTCGAGTTCGCACGCACGGCGCAGCCTGTTGTGGTGACGACAATCACGCACCTGGGTGCGACACCCAAGGTGCAGGTTCTGACACCGACTCCGGCAAGCGGTTACTTCTCCGCCGGCGATACACTGCTTGTGCAAATTGACGTTCTCGACGATGCAGGCGATGCGATGAAGTGGGACGAAAATCTCGCCGGCTTTGGCATTAACAAGGTTGAGATGATCGTGAGCGGACCCAAACGCGATTATGAATGCATCTTCCCACTCCGCAACCTCGTCAACAATTATCTCTGGCAGTACGACAGCCTTACCGGAAAACCCTACGCGGGCAAGCTGGTGAAATTTGTTCTTCCAAGTAATCTTCCCCCCAGCGGCACGTATACGATCTTCGTGAGCGCAAAGCGGATTTTCGGAACAACTGTCACCAACGCAGTTGTCAAGGACTTCCAGGTCGGAACCACGGTTCAAGACAGCATTCCGGTATCCAGCAAGATAGCAGGCAGGTCATGCGCATCCGCGACACCCTGCCACGGCTTGAATTATCCGCAAAAACATCACGGCGCCAAGGGAGTGGAGCAATGTCTGCCGTGCCATGTCGACAATTACTACGACGGCACATTCGGTTTCGAAGAAATCATCCACGACATCCATTCGCACAGCCCCAAAATTGCGACGAAGCTTGGCGATTGCAGTGTCTGCCATTTGAACGAAGAGAATATGAAATTCTCGGCGAGTTCACCGAAAGTCTGTACCGTCTGCCATGGAGTGGTTCCTTCCATGCCCACGGATCACGCCGCTGCTGTGCCGCTCTATGCCAAAACCGGCATGTCGTGCGCAACAGTCAATTGTCATGAAGGCGGAGGAATGGGCAACTTTAAAACGATTGCCGAAACGCATGCAGCATTGGATGCAAAATATCCTGGCGGAACGGTCATCGCCAAACGCACGACCATCGCACCTGTTGTGGACGGCGTTGTGGATGCGTTATGGTCGAGAGCCGATTCCATCGTCACGAAAACCGGCATCACAGTGAAGTTCATGTGGGATAAGGACCAAATGTACGTGCTGACGCAGTGGAAGGACGGACATAAAATGTACGGAAACGACTCCGCCGCATGTGAAAACAATTACAATCCCGGTTGGAGGTATGACGGTTCCGCATGGGTGAAGACTTCGAACGCCGAAGACCGTCTCTCGATCACATGGCCGATGACGGATCCCCTCGGTGCATCCTGCGCACAGACATGTCATGAAGTGGGTGTGGGACACAAAGGGTCGACGGGCAGGATGGATAACTGGCATTGGAAAGCAGCGCGGTCGAATCCCCGCCAAACTGTCGACGATCAATATTGGGATTACAAAGTCGGCCGAAAGAGCGATGCGGGCGTCTCCGCCTTCGGTACGGCAAATTCGACGGGCTCTCCCGCTTTGCCGAAATTCCAGGCGCTGAACGATGCGGACAATACTCTGAATTTCCTCTTCGACAGCAAAGTGAAGCCCTTTGTGAATTCAGGATGGACGATCGGCCAGACTCTTCCGGGATGGGTCGTGAACGACACAGCGGCCATTTCCGGAAGCGTCGCCGACGTGAAAGCGAAAGGCGTGTTCAATAAGGCTACGGGAGTGTGGACGGTTGAATTCGCACGGGCGCTGAAGACATCGACCGTCGACGATGCGACATTCGATACAACGAAGGCGACACAATTTACAATTGCGCAATTCGACAACACCGGCGGCGGACATGCGACACAGGGAATTGATGTCGGCGTCTATAAGGTGCAGTTCTCATCCGCCTTGTTGGGAGTTCAAAAAAACATCGGCGCGGTCGAATCGTTCTCGTTGCAGCAGAACTATCCGAATCCGTTTAATCCTTCCACGGCAATCCGGTTCTCGACCGTCGGAAGGACGCATGTGTCCGTTAAAGTATTCGATATCACCGGCAGAGAAATTTCCGTGCTGGTGAATGAGGAATTACAACAGGGAAGCTATACGGTGCAATTCGACGGCAGGAAATTCGCATCAGGCGTCTATTTCTATACGATCAAGGCGGGTTCATTCGTTGAAACACGGAAAATGCTTATGCTCAAATAGTATCAAATGATACCAATGAGCGTTACCGCTTCGCAAAAAACCGCAGACTCTTACTGTCTGCGGTTTTTTTGTATTTGTTTGTTTTTGCATGTATCAATAGTGCTGATGAAATAATCCAGCCGACAATGCTTGATTCCGTTGTCACCGAACGGTATATTGGCACGATGCTGCTGTTATGAATGCGTAACAGCAGCCGATAATCCCTATAGCGACGGCAGACGATGATAGAGGCCGGAATGTATCTATTTAATTACCAATTATTACAGAGTCGTGGCGCAAAATGAAAGAGTCTGCGACACTTGATGTGTCACAAGTCATCGAAGAGAAGACTCCCGGCAGCGAGCGCGCAGTTGACCGGATTTCGTCTCTGCCGGGTATCTCACACACGGAATGGCTGCTGTTCCTCCTCTTCCTATTCGGCGTCCATCTCACTGCCGGCTATAACTATCTTCTCTTTCACAGCATTGCGGAGCTGTTCAGCATTGCCATTTCCGCCACGATCTTCCTGCTTGTCATCAATGGTTGGCCCTGGATCACCAATCAGTATGTGCGCTTCATCGGTGTCTCCTCCGGCTTCATCGCCATCCTCGATACGCTGCACACACTTTCGTTCAGGGGAATACCCATCTTCACCGATTACGACTACTACGCCCCGCAACTGTGGGTTGCTTCGCGATACGTTGAATCGGCGAGCATGGTGCTCGCATTTGCGTTTCTTGGAATGAACCGGCGCATCAGGCTGCCGCTGGCCTTGTGCGGTTTTGCTCTTGTCACCGGCTGGTTAGTCGCATCGATCCTTTACCTCAAGGACTTTCCCGTATGCTTTGTGATAGGCAAGGGATTAACTGCGTTCAAGATCATCAGCGAATATGTGATCTGTGGACTCTTCGGTCTGGCTCTTGCTCTGCTGCATTGGAACCGAAAATTTTTCGAACATACGATTTATCATCAGCTTCAGCTGGCCATCATCGTGATGATCGGGATGGAGCTTTCATTCACGCTGTTTGTCTCCGATACGATGAGCGACTTCTTCAACCAGGTTGGCCACCTGCTGAAGATCTGTGCGTTCTTCATCATCTACAAGACGGTCGTCGTCACCGCTTTGCGCAATCCGATCAGCGTGCTGGCGCGCGAACTCAGGGCCACAGAAGAAAAATTGTCAGCTCAACGGCTGCTTGATTCCGTCATCGACAACATGCCCAACATGCTGTTCCTGAAGCGTGCTTCCGATTTGCGCTTCATGTTGTTCAATCGTGCCGGCGAGCAATTGACCGGCTATTCGCGCAACGAGCTGCTGGGAAAAAACGATTATGACTTCTTTCCCCGCGAACAGGCAGATTTCTTTGCTGCGAAAGATCAGGAAGTTCTGACCTCGTCAGGATTTCTGGACATCCCCGAGGAAGCGATCGACACGCGGCAGGCAGAGCGCCGGTTCCTGCACACCAAGAAGGTGGCCCTCTATGATAGCGATGGCAAACCGGAATACCTGCTCGGCATCGCCGAAGACATCACGGATGCCAAGCTGAAAGCGGAGGAGCTTCGCAGTGCAGAAGAAGAGGTCCGGCTGCTCAATGCAGATCTTGAAAGACGTGTTGAGGCGCGAACAGCGGAACTCGAAGCCGCAAATCGGGAACTCGAGGCGTTTTCGTTTTCAGTGTCTCACGATCTTCGCGCTCCCTTGAGGGCGATCGATGGCTTCGCGAAGATTATGGCTGAAGACTTTCACGACCGGCTTGACGCAGGAGGACTTAAACACCTCACCTCCATACGAAGAAGCGCAGGTCGCATGGAACAGCTGATCGACGATCTGCTGGAGTTTTCACGCTCCGCCCGGCGTGAGATGAATGCGCAATCAGTGGATATGGAGGGTCTCGCGCGGGAGATTATCCAGGAACTGCGCACAGCCGTGCCGGATCGGAAAATGACTTTCAATGTGGCGCAGCTGCCCGAGGCAAGAGGCGACCGCGCCATGCTCCGCGAAGTGCTGATGAATCTCCTCTCCAATGCCATCAAGTTTACAGCCGGACTGAACGAGGCTATCATCGAGATCGGTGGCAGCATCGACGGCGCCAACACCAATTACTACATCAAGGACAATGGCGCCGGCTTCGATATGCAATATAAAGACAAGCTATTCGGCGTTTTTGAGCGGCTGCATTCGGCTCAAGAGTTCGAAGGAACGGGTATCGGACTCGCGATCGTGAAACGTATCGTTGATCGCCATAGTGGCAAGGTATGGGCGGAAGGCAAGGTGGATAAAGGCGCAACGATCGGCTTTTCACTGCCTGTTTAAAACCTTTTTAAAAAATGAAGTAAAACATAGCTGCATGTGATCGGGAACTATTTACCTCAGATCATCGGTTTTTGATCGTATAATTCCATTCTTTTTTTACGCCTTCAACCCCGGCTACAACCAATAACTGAAGGCTCCTATGCGAATCCATCTTGCTATAGCGACATTCGCGATCCGTTTTTCTATCCCATTTTCACACGCCTTCGCCCGAAACTGTCTGCGGGTAAGATCGTATATCATGACGTATTACCTTTTCATTCAGGAACTCACACAGGTCATTCTGCCGGTAACTTCACACAGAACAATAAAGGGAGGAAGTTATGAAAAAGGAATTTTTCACGGTCATCATGACGGCACTTGCAGCGGCTTTCCTGATATTCGCACTCATGACCAAACCGGTATTCGCGCAAACGCCGACGGATGCACCGGGAACAATAGCGTATTTTCGTATGGTCGGCACAACGCAAACAAGTCCGGGAACTTCGGAACTGCATCTCGTCAATCCCGATGGCAGCAACGATCGGATCATTTTCACCCTGCCGCAGGGATTGACATCCATTCATCCCGTTCCAGGGTGGCGTCCGGACGGACGCGAGATTGGTTTTAGCAGTGCCCACGAAGTCTCATGCTCGCCATACGAATCGGATATTTATGCCATCCGTCCCGATGGTTCGGGACTGCGACGCATCACGAATGCTCCCATGTATGAAGAGTTGGCCCGGCTGCCCAAAGGTTCGGTGACCTTGACAATAGGGAATCTGATCACGAATACTTCGATCTTTTTTGTGTATATCGAAGGAGCGATGGATATGAAACAAGTCTTGATTTCCGCGGGCTCCAGCATAAATGTCACAATCGACAATGTTGCCGATCTCGGGCGGAAACAATTCGTGTATGTGAAAAGCGGTCCAGGCACCTGGATCTTTCCGCAGGCATACGCCGATGTCGTACCGGGGCAGACCGTCGCGGTAGCCAATGCAGTGCAAATCACAAGCGGGTATGGTCCCTATCATTTTAAGATCAACAATTTCACATGGAAAAGCGATGGCAGTGAAATCGCCTATCTGGTTGAGGCCGGGCTCAAGGAGTTTTTGCCGGCGTTTCCCGCCAACGGGCAGCAGGGAAAAAGTCTGTTCACGGGCAAGAGCTCGTTGGTCGGTGGCAGTCTCACCTGGCTGCCCGAGAGTGATGAGTTTCTCTATTACAGTTCACTTGCCTATCCTCAAGGAATTTATCGCGGCGTCAAAGGAAGCGATGTGATCACACATCCGTTGGTGGTGAAAACGGATTATGTTTCCTGTATCGACGTCCTTCCCGATAATTCAGGCTTTCTGTATTCCACGTATAATTTTGGATATCGCTCGAATAAAATCTTTCAATACGATTTTAACAGTAATCAATCAACCGTGCTTGTTGACGGCGGCGTTTATCTGAGCGGAGTGGTCGCTTCGCCGGACGGCCGTTATCTTACATTTGCAAATCGCGACGATGATAAGGCGCCGTATGACCTGTTCGGCATGTCGATCGATGGCAGTCAGCAGTGGAAGATTGCAAGCGACATCGTGTCATGGGATTGGGAATCGGAGATG
>DATGXR010000157.1:0-2362 GCA_035298825.1 Bacteroidota bacterium | reverse complement strand
TTTTTTGTTTTACATCATAGTACAATTGTATGAACGCGGAACCGGCGTTAGTAACTGTCCGGACCCAGCACCACTTTTCCCTTGAAGACACGGTACATAAAGATCGTGTAGCCGAGCACAATGGGCACACCGATCAATGCGATGATGAGCATCGCCGTGAGGGTATAGGTCGAGCTCGATGCGTTATAGACAGTCAGGCTGTTCGCCAAATCGATACTCGAAGGAACAAGACGGGGAAAGAGACTCACCGCGCTCAATCCGATCACCGATGCAATCACGGCAGACGATGCCGTGAAGGCGCGCCCGAAGCGTCCACTCTTGAGCGCCAGCGGAATCATGCCGATCGAACCAAGCAAGAGCACAAACAACACCCAGAAGAGCGGATTTTTCAACATCCCGTCGAAGAGATAATGGGCATAGAAAAATGTGGCAAGCGTCGCAACAAGATACAATACGATGAATGCCATCCAGGCCCCATTTGCCCAGCGTGCCATGCGAAGCGAGTGGGCTCCTTCGGATTTCATTGCCAGATAGATTGCTCCGTGCATCACGAACATCACGACGCCGAGAAGTCCGATGATGACCGCATAGGGATTCAGCAGCCCAAAGAACGTTCCTGTATAGACGCCAGAGGATGTGACAGGCACGCCGCCCAAGATATTGCCGAAGGCCACGCTCAATAACAGCGCGATCAAAAAGCTTGAAACGCCAAAGGCCGTATCCCAGATCTTTTTCACTGAGGGCGAGTCGACCTTGCTTCTGAATTCAAACGACACCGCACGGAAGATCAGTGCCGCAAGTAGCAGCATCAGCGCCAGATAGAATCCGCTGAAGACCGTTGCATAGACAATCGGGAATGCGGCAAAGAGCGCACCGCCTCCGGTCAAAAGCCAGACTTCGTTGCCGTCCCAGACCGGGCCGCAGGCGTTGAAATTCGTCCGGCGCTCGGTTTCATCCTTCGCAAAGAGATGCAGCATCCCGACACCGAGATCAAATCCGTCGAGCACTGCATAGCCGATCACAAGCACACCGACTAAAAGAAACCAAATCATTTGTAAGTCGATCATACAGCCTCCTGAATTTTAATCGGTGCGGGACCGTGATTGATTTCCTTCATGAGATAAAAGACAAACAGGATAAACAGAAGCAGATACACCGCCCCAAAGAGCACGATCGAAAAGAGGATCTCGCCTGCCGAGACTGTCACCGACGCTGCGGCGCTTGTGCGCATAAGCTTATACACGATCCAGGGCTGGCGTCCGACTTCGGCCGCGACCCATCCGAACTGGCAGGCGGCCACAGGCAGCGGGATCGACCAGAAGAGCACTTTGAGGAAGCCTGTGCCTTCATAGAGCGTCCCTTTCTTGAGCTTGTAGACCGCAAATGCCATCACCGCGATGAAGTACATGCCGAGCGCCACCATGTTATGATACGAGACGAACGTCATCCACAGGGGCGGAATCTCATTGGCGGGAAAATCGTTGATGCCTTTGATCGTCGCATTGACATCGCCGAAGGCAAGCCAGGATAAGAGGCCGGGGATCTTCACATGGGCCTTGAGCTCGGGCGGATTGTTCACCGGATAGGCAAAGATCGCAATCGGCGCGCCTGATTGCGAGCTGTAGAGACCCTGTGTGGCGGCGAACTTCTCGGGCTGCGTCTGCGCCACCTGACGAGCATGCTCGTGCCCGAAGGGGAAGACTTCAAGCAGCGAGACGATGAGTCCGACGATGACTGAGGTCGAGAGCGCACGCTGCGCCGTGAGGCGTTCTTTTCCCTTGATGATGAGCATGGCCGAGATGCCCGCCATCAAAAATGCGCCGGCAATCAGCGCGGCATCCATCGTGTGGAAGAAGCGCACGAGTGTCGAGGGATTAAACACCGCGGCCCAGAAGTCCGTGAGTTCTGCACGTCCGTTGCGGATCACATATCCGGCCGGCGTCTGCTGCCAGGAATTGGCCACAAGGATCCAGAATGCCGAGATCGTCGAACCCACAGCGACCATCAGGATCGAGAACCAGTGCACAATGCGCGAAACCTTGTTGCGTCCAAGCAAATAGAGACCGAGGAATGTCGACTCGAGGAAGAAGGCAAACAGGGCTTCGGCTGCAAGCGGAGCGCCGAAGATGTCGCCCACAAATTTCGAGTACTCGGCCCAGTTCGTGCCGAACTGAAATTCCATGACGATGCCGCTGGCCACGCCGACGGCGAAAATGATGGCGAGAATTTTTCCGAAGAATTTTCCGATGGCCGTATAGATCTCATTTCCCTTTTTCAAGCCGAGGCCTTCGATCAGCACGAGAAGCCAGGCCAAGCCGATCGTCAGCGGGGGAAAGATAAAGTGAAATCCGACTGTCATCGC
>DATGXR010000156.1:0-6864 GCA_035298825.1 Bacteroidota bacterium | reverse complement strand
TTGTGGCGACATTGGTGATCGTGCGGCCGCTCACGGCCGATACGCGCGGAAAACTTACCGGCGTCATCACCGATCAATCAAGCGCGCCCATTCCCGGCGTCAACGTCGTTCTATCCGGCACGACGACCGGCACGGCAACGGATATCTCCGGCTACTATGTGATCATGAATATCCCTCCTGCCACATACGAAGTGCGCATCAGCGCCGTCGGATACCAATCGAAAGTGATCAAGGGCGTCCGCATTTCATCCGGACAGACAACGACGCTCAATGAGACGCTCTCCGAAGAAGTCGTGCAGGGAAAAGAAGTCGTCGTTGTTGCCGAGCGGCCCATCGTCGACACGCGTCAGACAAGCGCCGTGTCGATTTTGAATAACGAACAAATCGCGGTCCTGCCCGTACAGAATCTGCAGGATATTGTCAATCTCCAGGCGGGCGTCGTCGACGGACATTTCAGGGGCGGACGTTTGGGCGAGGTGCAGTATCAGGTGGATGGTGTGTCGGTGAACAATCCGCTCACAAACGAGTCGACGGTCCAATTGGACCGTTCGGTATTGCAGGAAGTCCAGGTCATCAGCGGCACGTTCGATGCCGAATACGGTCAGGCGATGAGCGGCGTGGTGAATGCCGTCTTGCGCAGCGGGCGGTCGGATGCCTACGAATGGAGCGTCGAAACATATCTCGGCGACAATGTCAGCTTCGGCGTCAATGCGCGCTTCCCGCATCTCGAGCGAATCAATCCGCTTGCCTATCAGAGCTACCAGGCCACGGTCTCGGGTCCGTTGCCGTTGCCGAAGACCACATTTCTACTGAGCGCCCGGCGCTATACAAGCGAAGGATATCTCTACGGCGAACGCCGCTTCAATCCGACCGACACGAATGATTTCAATAACCGAATCGCCTATCCGACGGGGGACAATAAACTCATTCCGATGCAGACGAACGACGAGTGGTCGGGACAGTTCAAGATCTCGAACTCCTCGATTTCCAATCTGCAAATGAGCTATCAGGCCATCTTCAATCTGACCGATAACAAGCCGTACCGGTTCGACTTCCGTCTGAATCCGGACGGAGTCAAGACGCCGAAATCGCTGTCGCTTGTGCACGGTGTCGATCTGACATATATGATGAGCGAAAAAACATTCGTCACGCTCAACATTCGCCAGAACCATGTCGATTACAAAGATTATAAGTATGCGGATATTGATGATCCGCGTTACTATCAGGCCGGCGCGCCCAAGGGCGATCCCAATTACGAAGTCGGCGCAATCATTCAGGGTGTCGAGCTCGGACGCTACACTGAAAAAACAGATGTCTATATTGGCAAGGCAGCCATCACGACTCAGGCCACATCGATTCATTTGTTGAAAGCCGGAGTGGAAGTGCAGTGGTCCGATATCACGTATGGCGTGCCGGGCGTGATCATTCCGACGACTGTCAACGGCGTGACGCAGCTTCTGGCGCACGTGAACGATCCGAATTATCCCGGTCCCGTGCGCTACACGCCGTTATCCATCGCGGCCTATGTGCAAGACCGCATCGAATGGAAGGATGTCATGGTGCGCGGCGGACTGCGTCTCGAATCGTTCGATGCCAATACGACGATTCCCGGCGATCTTCAAAATCCCGCGAACTCGATCATTGGCCAGCCGACGGCGCCTCCGAAAAAAACGACTGTGAAGACGGTGCTTGCGCCGCGGCTCGGCGTGTCGTATCCGATCTTCGCCAACGGCTCCGTATATTTTTCATACGGTCATTTTTATCAGCTCCCGGCCATCAACAAATTCTTTTCGAATTCCGATTACTCGCTCTTGAAAGATCTGCAGTCGGGCGGACTCGATTTCGGCGTGATGGGCAATGCCAATCTCAAGCCCGAGTTCACGACCCAGTACGAGTTTGGAATGAAATCGCAGATGTCCGAAAATTTCGGCGTCGATGCAAGTCTCTTTTATAAGGACATCCGCGATTTGTTGGGTGTGGAGTTCATCGAGACATATAACACGGCCCAGTACACGCGTCTGACGAATGTCGACTTCGGCGGCGTCTCGGGCATCACGATCGCACTCGAGTACAGAAACCGCGGCATGCTCTCGGCCACGCTCGATTACACATATCAGAACGCCTCGGGCAATTCAAGCGATCCGAGCGAGACGGCGGTGCGCGCCTCGGCCGGAGAGGATCCGCGTCCGCGCGTGACGCCCTTTGCGTGGGATCAGCGCCATACGATCAACGGGTCGGTGACCATTCAGGAACCGAACAATTTTTCGGTGACATCGATCGTCAAGTACGGATCGGGCCAGCCCTATACGCCGACAATCGGTTCGGGCTTCGGCGCCGATTTGGAAAATAATTCGGGCGTGAAGCCAAGCGGCGTGGTGGTCGACCTGCGCGGCGAAAAATATTTTGCGCTCGGCGGCGGCACGACACTCAGTGCGTTCATCCGCGTCTATAATGTCTTCAGCACGTCGTTCTTCAACGGATTCGTGTTCGCCAATACAGGCTCTCCCGATTATTCGCTCACACTTGCAAGCGACCGGGCGACGCTCCAGGATCCGGGACGCTTCTACGCGCCCCGCCGCATCGAACTAGGCATTTCAATCAAGGGATCGACACTCGTACCATGAAAACACCACGCATACTTCAGATGATCGTTGTGATCGCGGCATGCATCGCCGCTTATCCGGCTTCCGGACAGCGCAAGCTCATGCCCACTGTCCCGATCGAAAAACGCGGCAACAAGGATTACGAGCGCACCGGCACGCACGATGCCAACAACATCCGCACGCTATTTAAAAACTACGGCATGGTCGGTTCGTATCCCGATGCCGAAGGCTACAAGGATGTCACCAAAGTTGACTTGAGCGTCTTTCATTCTGTCGAGGTGCCCAAGGGCTCGGGCATGAATTACTCTGACGGGATCACGCCCTTCGTGCTTGCGCGCGTGAAGCAGACAGGCGGAGACGATGCCTACATCATGGAAACGGGTTTCCGCGAGCGCCAGCAATTGAGTCCCACGAAAAATCGTGTGATGCGCTTCGAACCCCGGCCGGGCTACATGCAGGAAAACACCGCAATCAACATCGACCGCTCGCCCGCGATGTCGCATCTCGAACGCACGTGGCCCGATGTCTGGCCCGACAAGCTCGATGATGCGGACGATCCGGGCTGGAAGGGCGCATGGAACGGATACTTCGGCAAGAAGCCCAACGCGAGTCAGGAGAGCTTCTTTGTGATGGATGATGATTATTACGACGCATGGCGCGACTTCGTGCCCGACACACGCGATCTGACGCGGCGCGGTCTCGGCCTGAGGGTTGAAGTGCGCGGCTTCCAGTGGCAGAATCCGCAGGCGGGCAATGTGATCTTCTGGCATTACGATATCGCCAATGAAGGCACGAATGATTTCAACGAGAACATCGTCTTCGGTTTGTACATGGATTCGGGCGTCGGCGGCTCGGGCCTCGGATGCGATCCGCTTCCCGAATCGGACGACGACAATGCCTTCTATGACAAGTCGCTCGGTCAGAATCTCGTGTATACATGGGATACGTACGGGCACGGCGTCAACTTAAGCTCGTCGTGCGGGCCGACCGGCTATCTGGGCTATGCTTACCTTGAGACGCCGGGAAAAGATTACGATCACATCGACAATGATGAAGACGGCATGACCGATGAAAGCCGCGTGAGCGGTCCCGGCACGAAGATCGTCGGCCAGCAGGCAATCCGCGCCTATGTCACGGCGAATTATAATCTGCAGCGCTTCGAGCAAACCTATGGCCCGCTCGAAAATCGTCCCGCCTTCAAGGCCGGCGTCTGGTTTACGGGCGACGAGGATCTCGATTGGACCGCCGAGTTCAACGATCTCGGCGCCGACGGTATCGCCGGCACAAAAGACAGCGGAGAAGGAGACGGCATTCCGACCGAAGGCGAAGAGAATTTCGATAAGACGGATCTTCACGAATCGGATCAGATCGGACTCACGGGCTTCAAGATGAACCGGATCAAAGCCGGCTCCACGCATCCGAGCGATCCGGTCGACGGCATCACATTTTATAATGACGGCACAAAGAACTGGCCGTATCTTTTGTATTCGCAGTTCACCGATCCCTCGTTCGCGAAACATTTCGATGCGCCGCTGACGCAGGACTATAATATCGCATTCTTGTTTGCCTCGGGTCCCTTCAATCTGAAAGCCGGAAGTCAGGAACGCTTCAGCCTCGCCTTGTCGTATGGTCCCACGCTCCAGGATCTGAAGCGCACGGTGAAGATCGTCCAGCAGATCTATAATGCGAACTACCGGTTTGCCGAGCCGCCGCCCACTCCGACGCTCAAAGCGGAAGCAGGCGATCATTATGTGCGTCTGTCGTGGGACGATGTGGCAGAACGCGGGATCGATCCCGTTACGTTCCAAAACGACTTCGAAGGTTATCGGCTCTACCGCGCGACCGATCCCGAGTTTCGCGACGCGCATACAATCACAAATGGACAGGGCACGGGTCCGATGGTCTTCGGCCGTCCGCTTGTTGCGTTCGATCTTGTTGATGGAAAAACCGGATATTCGAATCAGGTGGTCGACGGCGTGGCGTATTATCTGGGCGACGACACTGGGATCCGCCACGAGTTTAAGGATACGACGGCCATCAACGGACAGACATATTATTATGCGCTTGTCTCGTACGACTACGGATCGGATTCGCTCGGATTCTACCCGTCCGAAAATGCGGTCTCAGTCTCCCGCACTCCACGAGGCGGCGTGGTGCTGCCGAAGAATGTCGTCGAGGTGCGTCCAGAGCCGAAGGCGGCGGGCTATGTGCCGGCTGCCGCCACGTCGCTCATCCATCGCACGGGCACAGGCACAGGCAGCGTCGCAGTTGAAATCGTGAACTCGGCGCAGGTGCCCGACAATCGGACGCTCGAACTGAAATTCAAGACGAATCTTCCGCAGACGATCCATGCCGATTACTATACACTCTCAGACAGCGCAACAGGTGCGGTCTACATCGATCGCGGAACGGATTTTTCCGGAACGGGTGTGGGCGAAGTCGGCTCTGGCGTGAAGCCTGTCGTCGCCACGCAGGCCCTGCCAACGTTCAATAATGATCCGGCCGTCTCGCGCTTCGTACAGAAAACGAGCGCCACGAATGTGCGCTTCAAGGCCGCGTTCAATTCCGGACTGTCGATGAACGTGCGGCACTTCGGATATCCGAATAATCTGATTGTGCGCTTCAGCTCGGCGGTGATCGACACATCGATCGATTACGATTTTTCGCATCCGGCATTGATGAGTAAAATGAAAGTCTCTGCCATTCGTGAAGACGGAAGCGAGATGCAGTTGAAGTATGTGCTCAGCGACGAGAATCGCGACGGTCTCATCAGCAGCGTGAACGATTATCTGGACATCGTCGATACGACGATGAATGCATTCGGACTCAACAACATTACCTGGCGCATCCAGCTCGACACAGTCGGGCAGTCACAACGCGGCCCGATCGTTCCGCCTTCGACAGGCGACGCGTATCTGCTGTCGATCGTGACTCCGTTCATGGCGGGCGATGTGTATTCGTTCCGCACGCAGGCGCAGAAGATCGATCCGTCGAAGGCAAAAACGGATTTCACCGAGGCGCCGTACGTCGTTCCGAATCCTTATGTCGGCGCTGCAAGCTTCGAACCCGAACGCTTTGCAATCTCGGGACGCGGCGAGCGCCGCATCGAGTTCCGCAGCCTTCCCGCCAGGTGCGTCATCCGTATCTATACAGTCACGGGAGATCTTGTCCAGACGCTTTATCACGACGGATCCACGACGGGAGCCGAAGCCTGGAACCTGCGATCGAAGGATAATCTTGATGTGGCGCCCGGACTCTATCTTTTTCATGTCGACGGATACGAAGCCGGTTCACATACAGGCAAGTTTGCAATTATCAAGTAACATATACCCGACGAACGATCATGACCACTTTCTTTCATCAACGATTCCGCGCCGTCTTACTGACGCTTTGTGTGCCCATTGCGCTCTCATTCGGACAGAGCAAGACAGGCACGACCGTCGGGCAGTTTCTGCTCATCGAACCGAGCGCCCGCATCACCGGCATGGGCAATGCCGGTGTGACCGTCTTTGATGAGGCTTCATCGGCCTTTTACAATCCGGCTGCACTCGGACACGCGTCGTCGTCCGATGCCCAATTCACGCACTCAAGCTGGCTTGCCGACATCTCATACAATTATGCGATCGCCGCCGTGCGGATCTCGGGCTCGAGCTCGCTGGCGCTTTCTGTGACGTCGCTCAATTCGGGCGAGATTGCCGTGCGCACCGTGGAGCAGCCTCTGGGCACGGGCGAGCGCTATACGGTTGCAAATACTGCAATCGGACTTGGCTACGGCCAGAGGATCACCGATCGCTTCTCGGCCGGTGTCATCGTCAGCTACGTTCAGGAGCGCATCTGGCACAGCGCGCTTTCGGCGTTCGGCGTGAGCTTCGGGACGATCTATCAGATCACCTCCGACGGTCTGCAATTGGGCGCGAGCCTTTCGAATTTCGGCACGCGCGCGCAGTACGACGGAAGCGATCTTCGCATCCGCTACGATTTTGATCCGACACGCTACGGTGACAACTCGAGCATCCCGTCGGAGATTCTGACCGATGCCTATTCGCTTCCGGTCGTCTTCCGTGTCGGGTTCGGATATCCGATTACGATTAACGACGATAACACGATTCACCTGGCCGTCGATGCATTCCATCCTTCGGATAATTCCGAAAGCATCAGCATGGGCGCCGAATATGTCTTCATGAAAACCTTCGCCTTACGCGGCGGATATCAGCATCTGTTTCAAATCGATTCGGAACTCGGATTGACGCTCGGCGCCGGC
>DATGXR010000155.1:0-26482 GCA_035298825.1 Bacteroidota bacterium | reverse complement strand
GCATGTTCGAGCACACCCTCTGTCTTCACTGCGGCTCCATCGACGGTGTAGGCGATCGAAATGACGCGGCCTGTATTCTTCCTGTATTGACGGGGAACGTGTATGGGCCGGTTAAGATCCGGTGAGGAGACATCGAGGCGGTATGCGCCGAGGATCAGATCCTCTTCGTCGAGGATCGCGGACAATTCCCGGCTGATGTCGCTGCACGTGTCGATCGTGATGCCTTCATCGGTGTCGACGTACACTTCAAGCACTTTGCTGCGCAGCTCACCGCGTATCACAAGTTCCGTGACAAACGCGCCGTGCCGCGCTGCAGTCTGCGCGGCCAATTCTTCTATGTGTTCGATAGGTATCTGCGTCATATAAAAAGTAGTGCCCAAAAAAAAGTCCCGCAACCGGCGGGACTCTAAACGACATTACTAATATAACGAAGTTAATCAGTAACCGCAACAAAATAATTTACAAAGACAGGCTTTTGTGATTCCTCCGGTTCCCCCGGAATGGCTTACAATTGATTTTTTTCAAGGGACATTGGGTTTTTGAAAATTTCCTGTTGCTTTTTTTAACACAATTTCGTAGCTTAAGATTCCCAGGAACGAGATGCCTTTTCGTTCCGGTTCTTCACGGAGAGGTGTCTGAGTGGTTGAAAGAGCCAGTCTCGAAAACTGGTGTACCCGCAAGGGTATCGAGAGTTCGAATCTCTCCCTCTCCGCAATACGATGTGCAATAGTTGACATATCCGGTTTTTCCGGAGAGGTGCAGGAGTGGTTGAACTGGCACGCCTGGAAAGTGTGTGAACGGGAAACCGTTCCGTGGGTTCGAATCCCACCCTCTCCGCAACACACAGCATGTATGCGAACGTCCATTCTCCGTGAATGGACGTTCGCTTTTTAAAGCCGATTTGATTTTGTCCGAACTGCTTATTATGTTAAGAGTTATGGACGCGCTCTTATTCGGACATAACGAGGAAGCCAACGTCGTCGCCGTGCAGCCGCTCGGCGGATCAGCTATCCGTGTCTATACACGCACAGCAGGCCGCGTCGAAACAGCGGATGCCGAATTCTACCCGTTTTTCCATCTTTCCGACTCCCGTTTCATCGAAGGCTTTCCGAAAAAATTCTGGCTGAAAAAACTCGACGGTAACAATTTTTACCAATATCTCTGCGCCTTTCCCTCCTCATTCGACGCATGGGATGCGCTGCAGTATGCGCTCCGGAAAATCAACGCGTATTATCACACCTCGGTTACATCCTATCTCGACACAGAACATATTCTGTTCCGGACCGATATGACGACGCAGTACCTTCTTCAGTCGGGAATGACGCTGTTTAAGGGAATGGATTTTTCGGATCTCTATCGAATGCAAATCGACATCCAGGTCGTCTCGAAGGGACACCGGGTTCCGAACGCCGAACGCCGCGACGACAGGATTGTTTTCATCGCGCTGTCCGACAGCCGGGGCTGGCAGAAGGTGCTCGGTTCGAGGCGGACGAACGAAAAGAAGCTGCTCGAAGAATTTATCGATCTCGTCCGGACGAAGGATCCCGATGTCATCGAGGCGCACAACTGTCATAATGTGACGCTCCCCTATCTCATGAAACGCTGCCAGATGCACGAGATCGAATGCGGCCTGGGAAGGGACGGATCGGCGCCGTCCTCGTACAACACGCGCACGACATTCGGCGAGAGCGCCGTCGAATATATGAGCTTCGAGATCGCCGGCCGCCACATCATCGATACGTGGATCCTCGCGCAGCAGCACGACAGCGTGAAGCGCGCAATGGAAGGCTATACGCTGAAACACTGCGCGCAGTTTTTCAACCTCGCATCGGCGAATCGGAGGCACATTCACGAAGACCGCGTCGCATGGTACTGGGAGAACGAGCCTGACACGCTCGAAGCGTTCGCCTCCGACAATGCAGTCGAAACGCGAGCGCTGAGCGATCTGCTGCTTGTGCCCACATTCTATCTCGCGCAGATGCTGCCGTTCAACTTCGGCACGCTGGCCAAGCTTGGCCCGGCCGCAAAGATCGAATCGATTTTCCTCCGCGCATACATCCGGCGCCGCCATTCGCTTCCCAAGCCCAAGCACGGGTCGCAGGAGGCGGGCGCCTATGCGGACGTCTTCGCCACCGGCGTTTTCGGTCCGATCGTGCACGCAGAGATCGAGTCTCTCTATCCGTCTGTCATGCTCGCCCATACCATCCGTCCCGGCGGCGATGTGCTCGATGTGTTCCTGAGCTCGCTTCGCTACCTGGTGCAACGACGGGAAGAAGCCCGCATGGTGCTGAATGCCGATGTTCAGGGCAACGCCGAGCGCGCGCGCGCCGCGGCGCACCATGCCGCGCTGCGATCGCTCATCAATTCCTTTTACGGATATCTCAGCTATTCAAAGGCGCTCTTTAACGATTATGAAAAAGCCGACGAGGCAGCCTCGCTCGGCGAAGACCTTCTGCGTGAGCTCGTGCGCGAATTGCTGCTGCATAACGGCACCGTCATCGAAGTCGACGCCGAAGGCATCTTCTTTGTTCCGCCAGATAATGTCAGCGGGGAGAAAGGCGAACTCGAATTCGTGGCGCGTCTTTCCTCCTTCCTTCCCGAAGGCATCCAGTTGATCGTGAGCGGCCGATACAGGAAAATGCTGAGTTACAAAAAAAAGAATTTCGCCGTCCTGCAATACGACGACAAAGTGAGAATGAAGGGCCAGGCGCTCCTGTCACGCACCATTGAAAAATTCGGCCGCATCTTTATTCAACAGACGGTCGAATCCCTTCTCAACGAAAAGTTTGCGGATATTCACATGCTCTACAATGAGCTCGTCCATTCGCTTCGCTTTCACGAAATGAACGCATCGGACTTCTCTCGCACAGAGACGCTCAGAGAATCGATCGACGAGTATGAGGAGGGTGTGCAGAACGGAAGCCGCAACCGCTCGGCGGCATACGAGGCGGTCATCCAGTCGAAGCGCATGGCAAAGGTCGGCGACAAGGTGACATATTATGTGACGGGCAAGGACCCGTCCGTCCCGGGTCTGAAGAATGCCAAGGAAGCGGGACTCTGGGACGAAAATTTTCCCGACGAGAATACCGCGTATTATCTGAAGCGGCTCGACGAATACGCGGAACGATTCTCGATCTTTTTTTCGGAACGGGACTTCAAGAAAATTTTCACAAGCGACGATCTCTTCGGCTTCGACGCCGAAGGGATCTGCGTGCTCAACAAGCGCACGGGCGCGCCGGCTGAACCAGCCGGCGCGCGCCTTCCCATCGAACTCGACGAATCGTAAGCGGCATCGTTTCCTCCCGACGAATTTCTTGTCGATCATC
The DNA here is from genome assembly GCA_035298825.1 of Bacteroidota bacterium. Lineage (GTDB taxonomy): Bacteria > Bacteroidota > Ignavibacteria > UBA10030 > UBA8401 > CAISDA01. The sequence goes on along the minus strand of DATGXR010000155.1, from coordinate 23,156 downwards.
TCTTGCACGCACTGCGCCGTAATTACAATCGATCCATCGATCCACGTTTTATTTCAATGTCTTCACGAACTCTCCGAGCACCGTGCGGAGATCGGGTTCACCAATTTCCTGCAGATCGTACGTAACACGAAGCGCCGGCTTCCTGATCTTGATGATGCGCTTCAGATCGATCGGCGTTCCGATCACCACGACATCGCACGGCACCCGGTTCACCGTTGCTTCAAGATCCCTGATCTGCTTGTCGCTGTATCCCATGGCCGGAAGCAGCGTGCCGATCTTCGGATACGTCTCATATGTTTTTTTGATCTCTCCTGTCACATACGGACGCGGATCGATGATCTCTGCGGCGCCATATTTTTTTGCCGCCACGGTACCCGCGCCGAATTTCATTTCCCCGTGCGTCAGGGTTGGACCGTCTTCGATCACGAGCACGCGCTTGCCCGCCACGAGATCGCTTTGTTCAAGCACGATCGGCGACGCCGCATCGATGAGCTTCGCATGCGCGTTCACGCTGCGGATGTTGTCTCGCAGCTTCGTGACCGCCTCCGGTTGCGCCGAATCGATCTTGTTGATGATCACCACGTCGGCGAGTCTGAGGTTCGCTTCACTCGGGAAGTATGTCAGCTCGTTGCCGGTGCGGAGCGGATCGGCCACGACGATGTGCAGATCGGGTTTGTAGAACGGCAGATCGTTGTTGCCTCCGTCCCAGATGATCACATCCGCATCCTGTTCCGCCTGCTCGAGGATTGCCGCATAATCGACGCCCGCGTAAATGATCGTGCCCGTCACGATGTGCGGTTCGTACTCCTCCATTTCCTCGATCGTGCATTTGTGCTTCTTCAGGTCGGCAAGCGTCGCATACCGCTGGACTTTTTGTTTCGCCAGATCGCCGTACGGCATTGGATGCCTGATGGCCGCCACGCGGAATCCCAGGGCCTGCAGCACTGCCGACACTTTACGCGTTGTCTGACTCTTGCCGCTGCCGGTGCGCACGGCACACACTGAAACGACGGGTTTCGAACTGCCGATCATCGTGCTCGTTGCGCTGAGCAGCTTGAAGTGGGCGCCTGCTGCCGTGACGCGTGAGCCGATGCTCATCACATGATTGTACGTCACATCGCTGTACGAGAAGACGACTTCCTGCACGTCGTATTTTGCGATGAGCGTTTCGAGATCACGTTCTTCGAAGATGGGAATGCCTGCGGGATACAAAGGACCGGCGAGAGCCGCCGGATATTTTCTTCCGGCGATATCGGGAATCTGCGCGGCGGTGAACGCGACCACGTTATAGGATTCATTGCCGCGATAGACCATATTGAAATTGTGGAAATCGCGTCCTGCGGCGCCGACGATGATCGTATTGATCCGTTTGTCTTTCGACATAGACTGCTCCTGATGTGTTAAGGTTCTTCACTCTTTGATGAAAAGAGGATCCAACATTATTAGTGAAGCGAAACGACGACTTTTTCGATGCGCTCGCATGCCCAGTCGATTTCCCCTTTTGTGATGACGAGCGGCGGCGCGAAACGGATGACGTTCTCATGCGTTTCCTTGCAGAGGATGCCTTCCTCCATCAGCGCGACGCAGTACGGACGCGCCAGCGTGTCGAGCACGAACCCGATCCAGAGGCCGCGTCCGCGTACCTCTTTAACGTGCGCATCCTTGATGGCACGGAGCTTTTCAATGAAATAACTTCCGAGCTCGAACGAGCGCTCAACGAGCTTCTCATCCACGATCACCTGAAGCGAGGCGCATGCCACGGCAGCCGCGAGCGGATTGCCGCCGAATGTCGAACCATGTTCGCCCGGTTTGAACACGCCAAGCACGCGCTTGTCCGACAGGACGGCCGAGACGGGATAGAAGCCGCCAGAGAGCGCCTTGCCGATGATGACCATGTCCGGCCGTATCTGTTCGTACTCGAAGGCGAAGAGCTTTCCGCTGCGGCCCAGACCCGACTGGATCTCGTCGCAGATCAAAAGCACATTGTGCTCTTTGCAGAGACGCGCCGCCTCGCGCAGATACCCTTCCGGCGGCACGATGATGCCCGCCTCTCCCTGTATTGGCTCGACAAGGAACGCCGCCGTGTTCGGAGTGATCGCGTTCTTCAGATCTTCGATGTCGCCGTAGTTCACGATACGGAAGCCGGGCGTGAACGGACCGAATCCTTTCTTATACGCCTCTTCTGTCGAAAAGCCGACGATCGTCGTCGTTCGTCCGTGGAAATTATCCTTCGCGCAAATGATCTCTGCCTTGCCGTCGGCAATCCCCTTCACTGTGTATCCCCATTTGCGCGCGGCCTTGAGCGCGGTCTCGACCGCCTCCGCTCCCGAGTTCATTGGCAGCGACATTTCGTATCCTGTCAGATCGTGCAGCATCTTATAGAGCAGCGGGAGTTGATCGTTTCTGAACGCGCGGCTCGTGAGCGTGACCTTCCGCGCCTGGCAGATACATGCCTCCAGAATTTTCGGATGGCAATGGCCCTGATTGACCGCCGAGTATGCGGCCAGGCAGTCCATATAGCGTCTGCCCTCGACATCGGTCACCCAGACGCCTTCAGCCCGTTCGATGACCACATCGAGTGGATGATAGTTGTGCGCCCCGTACTGTTCCTCGAGGGCGATATAATCGTTCGTCTTCATACTGGCCAATCCTTTTTGTTATTGTGATTCCGCCAATGAATTGAATTCCTATTGTTGTTCCCGGTCCAGGAGTATCGTCAGCAGCGCCATGCGCACAAAGAGTCCGTTGCGCGACTGGCGAAAATACACGGCACGCGGATCGTGATCGACCGCCGGATCGATCTCGATCGATCGCGGAAGCGGATGCATCACCACCGCGTTCGCTTTCATCGTATGCATGACTGGCGCATTGATGTTGTATGGCGTGAGATCGATGTCGCGCTTCAGGAGCCGTTCCCGATCGATCCGCGTCCGATAGACGACATCAACCTGCGGAAGAATCTTTTCGGGACTTTCAGCGAGTTCGTATCGGACGCGGTGGCTGTCGAGATAAGCGAGGATGTCGGGTTTGATCTGCATCTCCGGAGGAGCGACGAAGTAGAGCTTCACCCTGTCGAATTTGGAGAGCAGATAGGCGAGCGAACGCGCCGTCCGTCCGTTGTCGAGCGCGCCGATAAGCGCTACGGAAAGGCCGTTGAGCGCCTTGCATTCTCTGTAGATCGTGTAGAGATCGAGCAGCGCCTGCGTCGGATGCTGGCCGCCTGCGCCCTCGCCCGCATTGATGACCGGCACAGGAGACACGAGCGACGCTCGTTTCGCGGCGCCTTCTTCCGTGTGGCGAAGCACGATGACGTCGCTGCAGTTGGCGATGATGCGTATTGTGTCTTCGAGCTGCTCGCCTTCGATCTCCGAAGAAAACTCACGCGCATGCTCGGTTGAAAGAACTCGGCCGCCGAGTCTGTACATCGCCGCTTCAAACGAGAAGCGCGTGCGTGTCGATGACTTGTAGAAGAGCGACGCCATGATGCGGTTCTCATAATCGCGCGTGCCGCCGCGTGCCGCGATTTTTTCCATCAGCGTCGTCCGGTCGAACAGTTCCATCAGCAGTGGAACCGTGAATTGCTGTGATTCGATGACGTGTTCCAGTCTCATAGGATGTGCGCTCCAGAATAAGATGTCTCACGCGATGCCCGCATTCAGGGCAGGACGTGCGTTCCGGTCTTTCCGTCGACCGCATCGAGGAGGCATTCAAACGAAGTGATGATCGCCTCCCTTCCTCCCTTTTTGATATATCGGATCGCCGATTCCACTTTCGGTCCCATGCTGCCGGCCGCGAATTGCTTCTCTGCAACATAGCGTTCCATCTCGGCGACAGTCGTGGCGCCGATTGCGCGCTGCGTCGGCTTCTTGTAATCGACATACACCTGCTGCACGTCCGTGCTGATAATGAACAGGTCCGTTTTGAGTTCCGAGGCGAGCAGCGATGATGCTCGGTCTTTGTCGATGACCGCTTCGCGTCCGAGCACGAGGTAATTTTCCTTCTCGATGACCGGGATACCGCCTCCGCCCACTGCGATGACGATCATGCCGAGATCGAGGATCTTGCGTATGATATCCTGCTCGAACACTTCGACCGGCTCCGGCGAGGCCACAACGCGACGGTATCCGCGCGCCGAATCCTCGACAATGCTCCAGCCGTGCGTCCGCTGCTTTTCTTCGGCCACTGACTTCGAGTAGAACGGTCCGATTGGTTTGGTGGGATTCGAGAAGGCCGGATCATGTTCGTCGACGCGCACCTGCGTCAGCACGGTCATGACCGGCGTGAAGAGGCCGATCTGTCGCAGTTCGTACTCCACTGCGCGCTGGATGATGTAGCCGATCTCGCTCTGCGTCGTGGCGACGCAGACATCGAGCGGATGCGTGTACACTTCGCCTGCCGCGCGTTCCGAACGGAGCAGCGCCGCTCCGACCTGCGGACCGTTGCCGTGCGTGATCACAAGCCTCCATCCGCGCGCGACCATCTGCACGATGCTCCGTGCGGTGGCATGCGCGTTGCCGAGCTGTTCGTCGATCGTCCCGCGCTCGCCGGCGCGGATGAGCGAATTTCCCCCGATTGCGATGAGTGCCGTTTTTGACATGCTCTCTCTTCCGACATGTGATGGTGATGCATCGTCGCTCACCGCACGAGTCACACGCGCGGCGAGTCATTGCCGTCAGTGTTTCATCAATTGATACATGATCGCCTTCTGAACATGCAGACGGTTTTCCGCTTCGTCGAACACAACGGACTGCGGCGAATCGATCACCGCATCGGTCACTTCGTCGCCGCGGTGCGCGGGAAGACAGTGCATGAAGAGCGCGTCGCTCTTCGCCGTCGCCATGAGTTCACTGTTCACCTGATAGGGCTTGAAGATCGCCTTCCTCGTTTCGGCTTCGCTCTCCTGTCCCATCGATGCCCACACATCGGTATAAATCACGTCGGCGTTCTTCGCGCCCACGGACGGATCGTGCACGACTTCGATCACCGCGCCCGTCTTCTTCGCATCGCCTGACGCCTGCGCCACAGCGGCCGCGTCGGGTTCGAATCCGGGGGGACACAGCACCGTGACATTCACTCCGAGCAGCGCTCCTGCGAACATGAGCGAATGGGCGACGTTATTGCCATCGCCCACATAGCAGAGCTTCAGCCCTTCGAGCGATTTTTTCTTCTCGAGAATCGTGAGATAGTCGGCCATCGCCTGGCAGGGATGCGAATAATCGGTCAGACCGTTGATCACGGGGATCGAGGCGTACTTCGCCATATCGACCACGATCTGATGGGCGAATGTGCGGATCATAATGCCCTGCACCATGCGCTCGAGATTCTTCGCCACATCGTGCACCGACTCGCGCTTGCCGAGACTGATCTCCGCGGGCGACAGGTACAGCGAGAATCCGCCCAGCTGCTGGATGCCCACATCGAACGACGTGCGTGTTCTGAGCGACGGCTTTTCGAAGATCAGCGCCAGCGTCTCGCCCTTCAATGCCTCCGAATATTTCCTCCGGTCGGCTTTCATATCCCGGGCGATCCGGAACGTTTCATGAATTTCCTCTTTCTCCATATCACGGACGGTAAGAAAATCTTGTGCCTTCACGACGATGCTCCTTTGTGGATGCGTGTCTGCATCCATCGATGGTGAATAGGATGTTGAAGCAATGTGTCTCTTCGTATTACTGTTTTTATTTGCATCACATATACGCAACCATCCTCCGCTCTGAAGGACTGCTCAATGGGACCTTCGGCGCAGGGCCTGATTGACAACATAATGTGAATTCACTACCGGATGCCATGTGCTCGACATGCTCGCGGATAGGATCGATCTTGTGGAGGCTGCGGCGGTTCGTTCCCGGTTGATCTGAGTGGGTCCGAATCTCTGCCACAGTAAGTATTCATTCGACGGCGTAGAAGCCGGTTCTGTGCAGGGTGTTATGACAACTTTACAGCGCTCGCCATGCGCGACATTGGAATGTGCGCATGGCGAACTGATACAATGTTCGGTTACGCCGAAACGCCACAGTGCGTGTGGAGGTAATCGACGATCGCATTGGTGGGCGTGCCGGGTGTGAACAGCTCGCCGACGCCCTGTGCCTTCAATGCATCGATGTCGGCCTGCGGAATGATGCCGCCGCCGAACAGGATCATATCGTTGATCCCCTTCTCTTTCATGAGAGCGACGATCTTCGGAAAGATTGTCATATGCGCGCCGCTGAGCGAGCTCACGCCGATCGCATCCACATCTTCCTGAAGCGCCGATTCGACAATCATCTCCGGCGATTTGCGCAAACCGGTATAGATCACTTCCATGCCTGCATCGCGAAGCGCGGCGGCGATCACTTTCGCTCCGCGGTCGTGGCCGTCCAATCCTGCCTTCGCGATTAAAATTCGAAGTTTTTTCTCCATAGCTTATCCTTTTTGTAGTTGGGTCATGAACATCTGTACTGCGCAATACACTTTCGACAGCGGCAGACCGACAACCGTATAATAGTCGCCGTTGATCCGGTCGACGAAGACGGCGCCGAAATCATCCTGAATGCCGTAGGCGCCTGCCTTATCCATGGGAGAACCCGAAGCGACATAGGCGGCGATCTCATCTTCATCGAGCGTGCGGAATGTCACATCGGTATGTTCGCAATCAATATACGTTTTTTTTGTTTCCGCATCAACAAGCGCGAATCCCGTATACACCGTATGCGTCCGTCCGCTCAGCAGCGCGAGCATGCGGCGCGCCTCGTCAGCCGATTCAGGTTTTCCCAGCAGCGATCCGTCGAGCACGACGATCGTATCGGAACCGAGCACGATGCCATGGTCGTATCGTGAGGCGACGTCTGCCGCCTTCTTCAACGAGAGGATGCGCGCGTTCTCATCGGGCGACAGCGCCGGATCGAAGAGTTCTTCGACGCCGCTCACGCTCGTTTCAAACTGCAGACCGATTTGTCTCAGCAGCTGGGCGCGGCGCGGAGACTGCGATGCCAAAATGATCGAATCAGGAAGTGTAAACATCACATAATATACGCCCATTGTCTGAAGAATCCAAGTACAGAGATGCACGCGCGACACTTCAGCAGAACCGTAGGGTCCTCACTCTTCACGAGCCTTGTTCAATTTCCCCCGAAGCGCGGCGCCGTATCGCCTGCTCATCACAACGGATTCGATCTCGTCGCGGATGAACACCCGATATGAATGGTCGAACCATTTCTCGATCTTGAGCACATAATTAAGATTCACGATGCACGAACGATGGATCCGGAGAAATGATGAACGGGGGACGAGCGTTTCCCATTTATTCAGCAAACGGCGGACAACGTGTTTTTTTCCATCGGTCGTGTGCACGATCGAATAATCATCCTTCGCCTCGATGTATTTGATGTCCGAGAGCTTGAACACCTGCAGCGCGTCACCGCTGATCACGACTTCGTGATCGGACGCATGCGATTTTTCCGACTCCGCAGGCGCGGGAGGCGGACCTTCGGCCGCTGCGGCCCGGCGCCCGACAGTTATCCGTTCGTCAACCGCCATATGCTCCGCGCTTGCTTTACATTCCGGACAGATCGCATGCATCAATTTCACACCGGTGAGCGTTTCGAGATACTCATCAAGCACGCGCCATGCGCCGCTGTCATCACGGACCTTGTTGCACTGCCCACAGATCGGCACCAGTCCGGAGAGGATCCTCACTTTCTCGAGGGCTTCCTGGAGGCGGACGTTCATCCGCCTGAGCTCCATGATGTCGTTGAATCGGGCAAGACCGATCGTGATCGCACGATCCATTTCTCGTATGTTCGACGGCTTCACAAGATATCCGGCTGCCCCGATCATTCCAGCATCGACGATAAAACTTTCAGCGTCATGGGCCGTCAGCAGGATCACCGGCACCGGGCATGTATCAAAAATGCGACGCATCGCCTCAAGGCCGTTCATCTTCGGCATCGCGATATCCATGATCACGACGTCGGGTTTGAGCTTGTTCGTCAGTTCGACTGCAAGCTGGCCGTTTCTTGCCCGACCGACGATCTCGTATCCGCCTTTTTCAAGTTCATGTTCGATGACATCGCCGACAAGCACTTCATCTTCGGCGAGCAGCACACGGGTTGGAATTTTTTTCGCTCGCGACATTTCCATCCAACACTCCTGCGTGGTGGTGGTAAAAAAAAAAGCGTCCCGGAAAATGGGGACGCTTTTTTTGATAAATCACTATGTCTTATCGGAACATCGCCTTCAGGCTGCCCCACGTGCGCTTCACACCCGAGACATCGTAATTCACTTTGATCTCGTCGGAATATGAGATCGATGCATTCAGATCGACAATTCTGATCCGATACTTATACATTGAAGCGGTCGTCTTGAACGCAGACTGGTCGACGTATTGATAGGAAGAATTGCTTCCCTTGGCCTTCACCGTGCTGACAAGAATGAAGTCTCCACCGGACAGCGAGCTGCGCTCAACACCGAACTCTTTGACGTTCGATTCATCAGCCGACTCCCAATACACGGTGATATTCGCCTTTGATTCGGCACGCAACGATCCCCGCTTAATGATGTCCCCAGAGAATGCCGTTGTGCCAATCAACATCACCAGTAAAATCGTAACGAGCGTTTTCATTGCCGCTCCTTCGTAATAGTGTGTGCACACGTACTGCTGAGTGCGGAAGGCGGGACTTGAACCCGCACGCCTTTTGGGCGCCACCCCCTCAAGATGGTGTGTCTGCCAATTCCACCACTTCCGCAAAACTTGCCTCTAAATATAATAAACTTGTTGAATGAAGGCAAGCTATCTTCTTATTATTTCTCATTTTTTTTTACATTGCTCCGGGAAATGGCTTCAACCCCGTTCGCGTCACTCGGATTTTTTCATTCCGCCTTGCGATGGACCGGCTACTGCGGCCGTGTGATGCCGATCGACGGAAGTGGCGTGCCGCCGCCACCGTCATTTCCCTTTTTTGAAAGAAGCAGAATCGCCGCCGCACCGCCGGCAGCCACGCCCACGCCCGTCCACAGCCATGGAAAAGAGCGGTGTTCGAGTTTGCGGATACGGAGATCAAACCGATAGTCATTCCCCTTCACTGCAGCCGGGAGTTCATTCTTATAGCTCCATTTAATTGAATTGATTTTCCCCGCAAACTTGCCGTCGCCGATGTCGCCCGTTGCCAGTTTCGGAAGAAAAAGAAATTTCGGATCGCTGTCTCGCAGCAGCGATAACGTCACTTCATACTCATCGTCACTCGATCCCGTGATTGTATAGAGGATTTCAAAGGCGTCATTTTTTTCCACGACATCTATGACCTCGTACCTGACAGCGTCATTGGACGGCTCACCGGGTCGAACCGGATTCGGCTTGCCGATCTGCAGATCGTCCGTCTGTGTGAAGGCCTGACAACTGAAGACAAACAGCACAAGAACAATTGACGCGATATAGTGCACTCTCATAGACTGACTCCAATCGGAAGATGTGTTGTGAATCTTATTTTAAAAGAATCATTTTGCGAACCTGGACAAGGCGATTGTCCGGAGATGCAAGCTCGTACGACTCGAGGCGATAAAAGTACATGCCGTTCGCGACGTTCGCGTTCCAGACGACTTCATGCCAGCCTGCGGCCTGGTCGCCGTTCACGAGCTCCATCACCTCCTGGCCGAGCGTATTAAAAATCTTCATCGACACCCTGCTTGCAGCCGGCAGCCCATAGCGGATGGTGGTCGACGGGTTGAAAGGATTCGGATAATTCTGAGACAGCGTGAACGCCGAGGGGACGGCTGCCGCCGCATTCTTCTCAACGAACGATCGCGAACCGATGACGAGCTGATACTGCGCCGCGCCGGATGTGGGCGGAATTTGCACTTCAGGCTGCCGCTTCAGGTCAACGGCCATCTTCGTTTTCACATTGAGCAGCCAGATTTCATTGTCCGACAACGAGGCAACCCCGTCCGCCCGCAACGTGACCACATGATTTTTTTTGTTTTGAAGGATGATGTCGAATACCTGACCATCGCCTACTTCTTTCCTTTGGTCGATCATCAGTCTCTTCCACGGCATTCCAGGCGCGTCGTTTTCGATCGCCATACTTGCTTCACCGAACGCCGACGGCGGAGCAAAATAATCGTTCATGTCGTAGTCAGTTGATGAGGTTGAATCGAATGCGGCATGGACCGTCGCGATGTCGCGTCCATCCGATACAAGCGACAGATGAATTGCATGGCTGCCGATGTATGGCCGCCCGGCCGCCGTGCGTGCACTCTTGCCCGCTGTTCCCGACGGATCGTACGGAATCGCAATCGTTGAGGCGTTAATGACGTTGAGATAATAATATGCCTTGTATGGAATCATGGATGATGCCTGAATCCATCCGCCGTTCTTCCACTCATAGATGATGGAGTTCGCCGGTAATGCGTTGTAGAGTACACAGTCATCCCATGCGACGGTTTTCTCGTAGGGATTCGCGATGATATTCCAACCGGTCTGGAGCGCGACGGCATACGCACCGGTCGTCGATGCTGCGCTCGTGGCCGTTCCCGATACGGACAGCCCCTTCCTGCTCAACACCCAAAATCCTTTGCCCGCCCCGAAATTGAACACCTGAGATCCGTCGTATTCGGTGAGATAATTCGTTGCGGATCCATTATCCCGATACATTCTCCAATCGGTCGTATAGTCGCCTGGCAGCACCGATGCGGCAGAGCGAGTGCTCGCCCCCGGAACGCTGACCAATTGATATCCCAACGGATCATCGGGTGCGGCGAACGAGATCGTCTTTGTCACCGTGATCGTCGTCGGAATGTCGACAATGCGCAACTCGATCGGGATTGTCGTGACTCCTCCCGATGCGTTGTGTGTGATGGTGATCGTTCCTTGATAGGTTCCGGCGGCAAGAGGCTGCGCACTGTTCTGTTGCAGCGTGATGAGTGATGACGATCCGCCCGCCACGGAGAGTGCGGCTCCGGACGCCAGCTGGAGCATCGACGATCCGCTGTATGTCACGCTCCCGGTCAATGTCTGTTGACCGTTGTTGACGACGTTGATCGATGTCTGCACGATGCTGCCCGATGTGCCGTTTTTCATGATCAGCAGTGCCGTTGGTGAAACGGCGATCACAGCCGGAGTGCCGAGAGGCTTCCCGGTGCCCGATAACGCCACCGTCGACGGACTGCCAGTCCCGACGTATGTGACAGTGAGCGTGGCATTGTAATTCTGTTCTGCAAGCGGTGAAAATGTCACCGCGATATTCTGTGTCGAACCAGCGGGAATGCTGAACGTCGTGTCGCTGATCGTGAAGCCGCTGTTCGCCGGCAGGCCGATCGATCCGGTGATTGTTGCGGTCGTCGTATTGTGAAGTGAGATATTCTTTGTCGAAGAAGTTCCGACTGTCACGCTCCCGAAGGCTACCGTACCGGGCACTGTAAGATCGGACGTGGGTCTGAAGCTGACGTAGGCCCGTACATGATAGAGGTAGACAGTGTCGGTTCCGGCGCTCAAAAAATACCAGTCGGGCGAGCCGCTTGAGGGCGCGTTCAGGAACGTAAAACTGTGATACGCATCTGCGCTCGGATATTTGCTCACCATCACGCGCTGATCTACGGTCGAAACGCCGAGCACGTTGAATGTGACGGCAAATGGATTCGATGCGTCGATATTCTTCGATCGGAGATCGATCGTCGCCCAGTTCGGATACGGAACGGGATACGGCACTGTCGGCGCCGGACCCGCTGCCGTTGCGGTGACGGGAACGGCAAGAGGATCGCCGATTGGCCTGCGTAAGCCTGTCGCTTTCCATACGCCTCCCGTAATCGAGCCGACGCGGCGCAGAGCCACGCGCACCGAATCGAGCATGGCACCGGGTGTGCCGTCGAATGTGACACAGATTGTATCATTCGCCGTGCCGGGGAGATATCCCACGGGTTCCGTTACATCATATTTCAATTCAAGCGCAGAGGCGCCCGTTCCGGTGATCGACGATGTGAGCGGATGAGGCACGGGGTCGCGATTGGTGATCGCGAAGTACACTTCCTTATACGTCGAACCGAATGCCGGTTCTGAAAACTCCGTTCCGCTTGTGAGATCAACGACGCGTTTCGACGCGGCCCCGACCTCGAACGCCTTGATCGAAAGTTGGGGATCAGCCGTAAATGTTGCCTTCAGATCCGTCCCCGCCTTCACCCCGATATAGAGCGTGCCGTAGCCCGCGATTTGATCGGGTTGTGCTGCCGTATTGTATGACGGCGAATAGAGCGAAATCCCATTCGCTTTCACGATCGAAGGGTACAGATACCCGTATTTCGCATCCATCGTCCGATCGTTGATGATATTCGCCATCGCGAAATTCTGGACGAGATCGGCGAAGCTCCAGGTGATTCCCGTCTTTGTCATTACACTGGTCATGCCGCTTTCGCCAGTCAGAGGACTGGCAACGAGCGGTTTAAAAAACGACATGCCGAATTGATCGCGCACGTACGTCATGAAACGCGCGGCGCGCGAATAGTCGTTCAGCACTTTCGTGTTGTCGTCTCTGCGCCAGTCGAAGAGATAATGATTCGTCTCGTTGGCAAATCCCGACTGCGAATAAATCGGATATCCCGCATTGACTTCAGCCACAAGCGAACAGCCCTCGTTGATGAACGAGATTTCGTTCGGATCGTAATTATAATGGATCATATGCTGGAATTCATGCGCCATCGTGCTCAGTCCTCCCTCCAGTCCCGATGCCGTCGTGAGGTTGAGCGGATTCGCGTCCAGATAATAAATCTCGGCTTTGTTGCTTCCCGTACGATTCACCTCGTTGAGCGAATAAAAATATCCCATCACGTATCCGCCCGTCCCGGTGAATCCATCCTTGATATCCAGAATGAGGATGATGATACGCGGATCGTTGTCGACATCCGGCGGATTGCCGAACGCGTCGACATCGGTTTGAAAGATACCCTTGGAAGGATTTGCAGGCGTGCGCAAATCGAATGCGTTTTTCACAGAATCGACCACAGCCTGCGAGGCGTACTCTCCCCAGATCGCGTCCTCGACGAAGATGTAACAGTTCGTGCCGACGGCGCGGCACGTCGAAGGAACGAGGTACTCGTTTGCGCCTGTCGTCAGATCCGTTGCATACCATGATTTTTGCGAGCCGACGGTGAAGCCCCATGCAGCCTGTTTCGAGAGGCGTGCCTGCTTTGCTTCCGGATGCTGCGCGATATACTGCCTGAGCTCGGCTTCCTGTTTCCAGAGCAGGTCCGATCCGTGTATCCCGTAGGAGCCGTCTTCGGCCACGGGAGTCGCCCGCTGTGCGGTCGCCCTCTCCTGCGCCTGCAGGGTGGATGCAACGAAACTCAAACAACATACTAATGCGCATGCCAATATTCGCATTGAACTCTCCTTGCTGAATCGCTGAAATGGTTATTTTGTGACGTCGATTTTTTCGATGTGGTCCACGTTAAGAATATGTTCCTTCGCCTTTTCCTGCCGGCTTGAATAATAGAGCCTGACCAGTCCCTGCTGATGCTGCACCAGCTTTTGTTCCAGCTCCTTCGGCGCTTTGAGCATGAACAGATGCGACTCGTCAACACGCAGTGCGATTTTTGTGAACGGTTCGTTGCCGATGATTTCGATCTTGCCGATCATATACGGATATGTGGAAGAAACGGCGGACGGGGATGTGGTGGTTGATGATGAAGACGAAGAACACGAATCGATCGTTGCGGCCGTGCAGACGAGCGCAACAATGAATAAAAATTTTTTCATCTTATGATGCGAATGTGTGTGTGCATGAGCTGCGTCGTGGAGCCTATTGAATGTAATTAATGAATTGTTTCATGAATATCAACAGTTATCTTCCAAGCGCCGTTCCGCCGATTCAGTCCCACCGTCCCGGAACGGGCGTGCTGCAAAATGCGCATTGTCCGTTCACGATCTCGTTCGAGATGACCATGAATCCCCGCCGCTTCACGATTGTCTTCCCGCAGGTGCGGCATGTCGTATCTTCAGTGGTTCCTGCGCGGCCTCTCACATTTCCCGCATACACGTAATGGAGACCCTCTTCGCGTCCGATGTCGACGGCGCGCACAAGACTCTGCATCGGAGTGTTTTGAGGACTCGTCATCTTATAATCCTGATGGAAGGCCGTGACGTGCCACGGAATTTCCGCGCATACCGAACGGATGAATTGCGCCATTTCGCGCAGTTCTTCTTCAGAATCATTGAAGCCCGGAATGACGAGCGTGACAACTTCGATCCAGATGCCGCGCCTGTAGACGTCGGCGATCGTCTCCAGCACGGTCTGAAGCCGGCCTCCGAGCTGTGCATAATTCCGTTGACGAAATGATTTCAGATCGACCTTGCAGAGATCGAGGTACGGCTCGAGATAATCGAGCACCTCGGGTGTCGCATTTCCATTCGAGACGTACGAGGTCACCAATCCTTTTTCTTTCGCGAGCATGAAAATGGAGCGCGACCACTCGCTTGTGATGAGCGGTTCGTTATAGGTGCTCGTGATGATCCTCGCGCCATGGTCGAGCGCCGCCTGCACGAGATCTTCTGCAGTGGTTTCCGTGGGAAGAGCCGAGGCGTTCGCATCGCGGAGCGTCTGAGACGAGATCCAGTTCTGACAATATCCGCAATGATAATCGCATCCGAGCATTCCGTAACTCAACGCGGTCGATCCGGGATAAACATGAAAGAAGGGTTTTTTTTCGACTGGATCGAGCTGGACACCGCAGACGTAATTGGAAGGGACGAAGAGTTTGCCGCCGCGATTCCATCGCACCTTGCAGATGCCGTCGTGCTCCGGCGCAATTTTGCATCGGTGCCCGCACGCGACGCATTGCACCCACCCGTTCGGCATGGGCCGCGCAAGCGAGGCATGCTCACGCGCCATTGCGTGCAGCGACTCGCGAAACGCCGCATGATCGTGTATCATGCCTTCCTCCGTTTCCGGCCGGTCAGATGACCGTTCAACAGCTGTTGAATCTCGTTCAGCTTATAGGGCTTTGTCAAGATGCCAAGCACGCCTTTCAGAATCAACCCGTTGCGCGTGGCGCCATCGAGATACCCCGAAGAGATGATGACCGACGCATCGGGATCGATCTCGCGAAGTCTCATGAATAATTCCTCTCCGGACATTTTCGGCATCCCGAGATCGGTGATCACAATATCAATTTCGCCGGCCTTCGCTTTGTACAATGAAAGTGCCTCGAGGGCGTCTCCGGCTGAAATTACGGCATAGCCGCAACCCTCGAGATATTCGGCAAGCATGTCGCGTATCAGATTCTCGTCGTCGACAACGAGAATTGTCTCTCCGCGGCCCTTGATCTCCTCAGACGCGGCGGATTTTTCGACAAGCGCGCCGTCGTAGGCGGGAAAATACAACGTAAACACGGTGCCCTTGCCTTTTTCTGACTGGACGTCGACAAAGCCATGATGATCCCGCATAATACCGTCAACGATCGAAAGGCCGAGTCCGGTTCCCTTGCCTTTCTCTTTTGTTGTGAAGAAGGGCTCGAAGATTTGTCGGGAAAGCGACGGATCGATGCCGGCGCCCGTATCGGCGACCGACACAGCCACATACTGGTCGGACGAAAGATCGGGAAATTTTTCCGCCAATTCGCGCCGCTCAGCCATACGCTCTGTCATTGTGAGTGTCCCCTGATCGCCCATCGCGTCCTTGGCATTGATACACAAATTCAGAAACGCCTGATGAAGATGTCCGGCGTCACCGTTCACAATCGCATTCTCCACAAGGATTTCGAGTTTCACGTCGATCGTCTTCGGGAATGAATATCGAAGGATCTCGCGAACCTCGTTCAGGATGTGCGTCAGTGAGACTGGTTGAAATTCGGCGTCATCCTGACGAGAAAACAAGAGGAGTCGCTTCGCAATTGACGAACCGCGCTCGGTAGCCTCGAAAATCCTTTTCACATGCAGCAGGTTGGCGGGATCGTCCTTCAGGCTGCGTTTGAGCAGCTCGGCGCTTCCCATGAGCATCGAAAGAAGATTGTTGAAGTCATGCGCGATGCCTCCGGCGAGTTTTCCGAGCGAATCCATTTTCTGTGACTGCAGGAGATCGCGTTCAAGATGTTTCATTTTTGTGATATCGCGGCCGACGCCGACCACGCCGATGATCTCCCCGTTCTGGTCGCGCAACGGAGACAGCGATGTCTGCACATCGCGCACTTCGGATGTGTTCGAATCGGTGTATGTCGATTCGTAGAGCACATGCTCGCCGTCGAGCGCGCGCTTCGCCATTTTCTGATGCGTCATGGCGGCATTGTTCCCGAAAATCTCTTCAGGCATTTTCCCTTTCACAGAGACGGCGTTCAATCCGAGCCGCTCAACCCAGCTGCCATACACGCCGATGATGCGGCACTTCGTATCGAGCGTGAACACGATTTCGTTCAGCGATTGGACGAGCATACTGAACCGCTCTTCGCTTTCGCGAAGCGCGGCCGCCGAAAGCCGGCGTTCGAGTTCCCGCTCGTACTCCTTCCTGTAAAAAATGCTGCGCCTGTGTCGCCAGACGAAGAGAATCGAGATGCTCCCCGTGAAGAGAATCATGACGACAACGGTGACAAGCAGAAATTGCGTCTGTTGCAATTGCGCGTAGACTTCCTTCGCATCGTACTTCGCCTCCAGCTTCCACGGCGTGCCGTTGATCGAACGCACAACGGCAAACGCGTGTTCGCCCCTGTAATCGATGCCATGAAGAACGCTGTCGGTCTGCGAGTAGGCGTGTCCCGCAAGCAACAAGGGATTGCCGAGAGGAAGCTTTTTCCATGCCTTGAGGTTTTCACTGAATCGCAGCGTGTTCAACAACACGACAGAGTCGCCGTCGCGACGAAAGACGACGAACTCGCCGCTTGCGCTCGGAATCGGCCAGGCCTGCATCAGCGGAAACAATGCGGCCTGGGGATCGATCTGAAGGAGTGTGAGACCTGCGCATTCCCTGCTGCCATCAGACTTTGAGATCAGCAGCGGAATCGCAACCGACAGCATGGGCCTGTTTGCAGCATCGCGATAGAAATCCGAGAAGATGATCCGCTTCTCGGATACCGCCCGATCGAGCAGCGCCTCAAGCGCAGGGGTCTTTGTGATATTATGATTGGGAATTGCAGTGCGCTGCGTATGCAGGCGGTCGAAGAGCGCGATTGTCTCGTAGTGCTGGTTCTTGAACATCGAGCGCATCCAGTCCGAATGCGATGCGTAATCGAATCCGGGGTCCGACAGCATGAGCGCGTTGAGGACGGATTTTGAAATAAAGTCGTTATTGAAGATGAAGTTTGCGTCCGAGAGGCGTTCCATGCGCCACGCCTCGATCTGACGCTCCTTCAATTCCGCGATGGCGGCGAGTTCAATCCCCTTGTCTCGCGATGCCCTGTCCCTCTCCGACACATAGTAACGATAGCCGGACAGGATAATGAGGAGGCTGACGATGAAGAAGGCAAAAAAAGTTTTTTTGGGGACACCCGGCGCGTCGATGGCCGCTGCGATGCCGCGGCGCAACTCATTGTTGTGATCATTCATGCAGATACGTTTCCGAAGAAATTCTCCACTGTCCGATTGTTCAGACGCCCCAGTCGCGCACGTAACGGAAATCGACATTGATCGTGCGATGCGAGATTTTCGCAATCAGCGGCGGACGCCTCTTGAATTGATTGAGCCTGACTTTTCTCTGTATGGAAGAAATAAAATCGGCAGAAAAGCCGAATGTGCCGAGCTCATCTGCTGAACGGCGATCGTCGACCATCAGAAAAAGCAACCGGTCGACGTGCGCGTACGAGAAGCCGAGGTCAGCCTCATCCGTCTGTCCTTCAAACAGGTCCGCGGTGGGATTCTTCGAGACGACTCGTTCAGGAACGCCGAGTGCCGCGGCAAGCTGCCAGACCTGTGTCTTGTACAGGTCGCCGATCGGATTGAGTGCGCTCGCCATGTCGCCGAACAGCGTTCCATAGCCAAGGAGCGCCTCCGTCTTGTTCGACGTCCCGATGACGAGAGCCGATTCCTTCTGAGAGAGATCATAGAGCACGATCATCCTCTCGCGCGCCATGATGTTGCCTCGCCGAAGATTGTCCGTGATCGAAAGCGCGTTGAACAGCGGCTCGACCATCGGCGTGATATCCACTGTCACCGTCCGGATGCCCAGGGCCTGGGCCACAAGATCGGCGTCCGACAGGCTCTCGGGACTGCTTGTGCGGTATGGCATCTTCACCGCAAGCACGTTCTCCGGTCCGTATGCGCGTGCCGCGAGGAATGCCGAGACGGCCGAATCGATTCCGCCAGAGAGGCCGAGGACCGCCTTTGAAAATCCCGCGACGCGGGCCTCATCCCGGAGGAAATCGACACACATCTTCGCGACGTAGTCGGTGTTCAGGTGGAGCGGATTTTCATCAGTATGATCGATCTGTTCCATTTCAGTCTTTAATAGTTTTGGGCGAAATGCCATTTCGCCCTACTCTGTTACAATCCGACGCGTTCGAATATGTAGTCGACATGCTGCAACCCCTTTGCGGGATCGAACGCTGCTTCGAGATCGGCGTCCGTCAGCACTCCGGCGACATCGGGATCGCCCTTCAGCACCTCGCGGAAATTCTGTTTCGACCTCCAGACTTCCATCGCGTTGCGTTGAACGATCTTGTACGCGTCCTCGCGTTTCATTCCCTTCTTCGTGAGCGCAAGCATCACGGGCTGCGAGAACACGAGTCCGTGCGTGATGTCGATATTGCGCTTCATGTTCTCGGGATAGACAAGCAGCTTGTCGATCACCGCGGTCATCTTCACGAGCATATGATCGAGCAGGATGCAGCTGTCGGGCACGACGATGCGTTCGACGGACGAATGCGTAATGTCCCGTTCGTGCCACAGCGCCACGTTTTCGAGCGCCGCCTGCGCATTGCCCCTGAGCACGCGCGAGAGCCCGGCGATCTGTTCGCAGGTAATGGGATTGCGCTTATGCGGCATGGCGGACGATCCCTTCTGTCCCGCCGAAAAATATTCTTCCGCTTCAAGCACTTCTGTCTTCTGCAGATGCCTGATCTCCGTCGCGAATTTCTCGAGCGAGCTGCCGATCACGGCGAGCGTCGTGAGAAACTCGGCATGGCGGTCACGTTGCAGCACCTGCGTGGACACGGGCGCCGGCGCCAGTCCGAGTTTTGCGCAGACGTATTCCTCGACCTGCGGACTCAGATGCTCGAACGTGCCGACCGCGCCGGAAATCTGTCCGACCGAAATCGTCTCGCGGGCCTGCGTGAGGCGTCGGATGTTGCGCCGCGTTTCGTCGTACCATAACGCGAGCTTCAATCCGAACGTCGTAGGCTCGGCATGAATGCCGTGCGACCGGCCGATCATCACCGTCATCTTGAATTCCTTCGCGCGCCGCGCCAGCACGTCCTTGAGCAACTCAAGATCCGTCAGCAGCCTGTCGGCCGCGCGCTGCATCTGCACCGCAAGCGCAGTATCGAGCACATCCGACGATGTCATGCCGAGATGGATGAATCTCGATTCGGGTCCCACATGTTCGCCCACATTGGTCAGGAAGGCGATCACATCGTGCTTCACCTCGCGCTCGATCTCGTCGATGCGCGCGACATCGAACTTCGCCTTCTCGCGTATGACCGCTATTGCAGACTTCGGAATGACGCCGAGATCGGCCTGCGCCTCGCAGGCGAGGATTTCGATCTCAAGCCAGATTGAATATTTTGTTTCGTCGCTCCAGAGTTTTCCCATCTCGGGACGTGTATATCGTTCGATCATTCGGTCGGCCTTTATCTGTATGAGTGAAGGTAAAAAGGAGTCGTACTCAGTGTGCAATCGTCACGCCAGGCGCGTCATTGTTTCTTCTCGAGTGCGACGGTGACATAGAATGTTTTTTTCTCGCGGTAGATCTTCAGACGCAGCGAGTCTCCGGCGCGCAGTTCGCGGATCACGGCGACGATCCGGTTCTCGTCCACGATCCGGTCGCCGTTCGCCTCGAGAATGATGTCACCCGCTTTCAATCCCGCGCGTTCGGCAGGACTCTTTTCCTTGACGTCGCTGATAATGACGCCTTCTGTCTTCGTCAGTCCGAAGTACTTCGCAATGCGCGCGTCGACAGGCTGGACCTCCATGCCGGTCCAGAAATTCCTTTCGACTCGTCCCTTTTGCTGCAGCTCGGTGATGACTGTTTTCACGCGGTTGATCGGCAGCGCGAATCCGTATCCGATATACGACTGGCTGACGCCTCCGGTAAAGATGAGCGTATTGATCCCGATCACTTCGCCACGGCTGTTGACGAGCGGTCCGCCGCTGTTTCCCGAGTTGATCACCGCGTCGGTCTGTATCAATCCGCGGTACGAATGCGTGTTATCGACATTCAGATTCATCCCCATGGCGCTCACGACGCCGACTGTGACGATCGGTTTGTCGATATTATCGAAGAGGCCGAACGGATTGCCGAACGCGATCGCCCATTCACCAATAAGAACGCTGTCGGAATTGCCGAGGTTCACATAGGGGAGGCTGGTTCCTTTAATCTTGAGCAGCGCCACATCCGTCACCGCGTCGGTCCCAACAAGCTCAGCCGGATATTTTTCGCCGTTCGTCATGGTGACGGTGATCTCTTTGGCGTTGCCTGCCACATGATCGTTTGTAAGAATGTACCCGTCGGGGGAAATGATGAATCCGGAACCCAGTCCCTTCACTTCCTGCTGATAGTTCCTGTTTCCGAAAAATTGCCTGAAAAACGGGTCGTTGCCGAACAGATTCGAGAGCGGATCGGCGTATTCCCTGATTTCAGTGACGTTGATGCCCACGACCGCCGGGCTGACCCGTTCAACCGTATACGTGATGGCCGTTCTGCGCGAATTCGAAATTTCGTCCTGCGCAACGCCGGTCGAAATCGCAACAACACAAAAAATAAATAGAATGAGTGTTTTTGATGTCTTCATAGGATGTAGAGATAGAAATGTGTGTAGTTAATAACATACTGAAAATTGCGCAGGGTGTCAAGCCGGGATGATCACGTAACTGACGCCCTCGCTGTTGCTTATGGAGATGAAAGTCCCTATTTTTTCGACAGGAAGACGCCTGAATTTTTCATCCGGCGCCTCTCGCGCGCACATGAAATTTTCACGGCGGGTCATGCACAGGCGGAGATGAAACGCCCTCTGGCGCATGCAATCATCGGACATAAAAAAGGAGGCGTCATAAAGTAACGGAACTAAAATAATTCTCAATTTGTTTGAGAAAGTTTTTGCATTTGATGTGAATATCCTTTATTATTGCATCGTGCAAAATTAGTTCACGGATTTTCCGATGCGACATATCGATGCTTCAGAAGAGGGTTCCTCATACTCACCATCTTATGAAGGAGGCTCGACTATGACGATCCATTATTACATGCTCTGCTTTCGCTTCGAGGCGCTGGTTGCATCGCACCTGCCCCCCGAGGACTTTGGTCCCTATATGGCCGTCGGGACGCAAAAGAACACGCAAGGCAATGTCCTATTCTTTGAAGTAGATCCCACCCTGACGAGCACATTTTTCCCGCTTGAAAAAGTCCGAGCAACTTGCGTTCCCCACAGAGACGGTTCTCCCAAACGGAGCAAATACATCAGCACATACCGTGTGCTTGAACATCTCGATCCGTCGGTGCTTGGAACACTCTATCTTACGACGGCCGACGGCCGCATCCTCGGACTTGAGTCGGGCGAGTACGACAACTCGAATGAAACACCAGGGCCCAATTTGTTCCAGGAACTTTGTCCCGTGTCACCCATGGTCGTTTCATCGCTGTCACCCCGCGCATTCGCCCGTTTCATGACGGATCCTGTGAATCCGGTGAGCGTGCCGCGACTGTTCTTTACCGATATGGAACTCGAGCGCGACACACTGGGACATTTGAGCGGGAATCTCCCGTATGAAAATCCGGATCACATCATCGATTGCATCAGGGAGCTCGGGGCTGACACGAACAAACAGACAAAGACAGTGGCGCGCGCGCCTCATCTGCATGGATTCTTCAGAACCATCAGGCGCGGATTTTATATTGGCGATCAGAAGATG
This sequence comes from Bacteroidota bacterium, assembly GCA_035298825.1. Lineage (GTDB taxonomy): Bacteria > Bacteroidota > Ignavibacteria > UBA10030 > UBA8401 > CAISDA01. The sequence continues at coordinate 1,150 of DATGXR010000155.1, read as the reverse complement.
ATGAAGTTTTACCCGTTCCCCGATCAGGAGGAACTAGAAGTGCGGCATCATGAATGGTGGCATTCCGCCACAGAAAGTTTAGTCGTGTAACACTTATCCACCGATTCAAACATGCTGATTCTGGGTCAAGGGGGTTGTCGAGAATATCGCAATTGTTTTTGACAACCCTTTTCTATGTCCGGCGCTACGTTTGAATATTCCATATCCATCCAAACTCAAGTCAGAGGTGTCAATGCATAAATTGAAAGCACTACTTAACTCACCAAAGGCACGTCAATTCTACCTGGTTGGTTTGCTCCTGTTTTTCGTGGGCGGGTACTTCTACACGCCGTCATTCGGACAGGCGCCCGCGGTACCTGAAGCATCTGCGGTCACAGAACATGCCGAACACTTTGTGCCCTTCGCTCCGTTTACCGATGTCAATTACACCGATGCAGAACGATACGCCCTCCTTGCCGTGCTTGCCGTGGCAATCATGGGATTGCTCTACGCGATCATGCTGAGGAAACAAGTCGTCGCCGCCGATCAGGGCACGAAAAAGATGCAGGATATTGCAACGGCAATCCGTGAAGGCGCCGACGCCTATCTTGGCGCGCAGTTCAAGCGCATCGGTCCGCTCATCGTCATTATCACCATCCTGCTTGCGCTGACATACACGGGCGCGGTCGATGCGTTCCGTTGGGGCCGCGCGGGCGCATTTCTTGTCGGCGCGCTCTTCAGCTGGACGGTCGGATTCGTCGGCATGCGTCTTGCAACGGCGGGCAACCTGCGTGTCGCCGCAGCCGCCACGCGTTCGTACGGCGAAGCGATGCAGCTCGGATATCGCACCGGCACGGTCACCGGCATGCTCACAGACGGCCTCGGCCTTCTGGGCGGCACGGCGATTTTCCTGATCTTCGGCGTCCAGGCATACGAAGCCCTGCTCGGCTTCGGTTTCGGCGGTACGCTGATCGCGCTCTTCATGCGCGTCGGCGGCGGCATCTATACGAAGGCCGCTGACGTCGGTGCGGACCTTGTCGGGAAAATCGAAAAAGACATTCCCGAAGACGACCCGCGCAATGCTGCAACGATTGCAGACAACGTGGGCGATAACGTCGGTGACTGCGCAGGTATGGCGGCCGATATCTTCGAAAGCTATGAAGTCACGATC
>DATGXR010000154.1:0-15834 GCA_035298825.1 Bacteroidota bacterium | reverse complement strand
CAAGCGCTCGAAAGAATGGTGGGCGCAGGCCGAGGCGTTCAATGCGTTCCTGTTGATGTCCGAGTTGTTTCCCGACGATCCGCATCGCTATTATGAAAAATTCTGCGCGCAGTGGAATTATTGCATGAACTATCTCATCGATCACGAACACGGGGGATGGTATTGGGGCGGCATCGATATCGTCCCGGAGAACATCCATTCACCGAAAGGATCGATCTGGAAATGCAACTATCACACATCGCGCTCGCTCATCAACTGCATCAACCGCTTGAAGACTCGGCGTGCAGGAAACACCACTATGCCACAGATACCCCGGGAGAAGCAGAAGCGCTGATCTCCCGGCATTCGTCATGATAAAAATAAAAACACGTGCATTATGAAACGACGCGACTTCATCAAAACCACAGGCGGCGTGATTGCAGCGGCCTCGCTTGCGCCTGCGACACTCGGCGCGTGGCCGCTGTCGAGCGCATCACGACGATCGGATGTGAACGATTCCGAGGCAAAAAAATATTCGCGCTACCGCGGCTTCAATCTCACAGAAAAAACCGGCGCGGGCGGTCCCCGGCGCAGATTCAATGAAGAGGATTTTCAAATCATTGCCGAATGGGGAATGAACTTCGCGCGTCTTCCGATGTCGTACTGGAACTGGTCACAGCCAAACGACTGGCTGACGATCGATGAAGATGTGATGAGCGACATCGATGAAGCCGTCGAGTTCGGCCGCCAGTACAACATCCACATCAATCTGAATATGCACCGTGTGCCCGGCTACTGCATCAACGGACGGGATCAGGAGCCGATGGATCTCTTCGACGATACGCCGGAGCGGATGCAGCGCGCGCTCGATGCGCTGGTTTTCCACTGGAAATATTTTGCGCGCCGCTACAAAGGCATCCCATCGAGTCGCGTGAGCTTCGATCTCATCAACGAACCTCCGAAGAACACGAACGAACTTCGCTACGAGCAGATCGTCCGGGCGGTTGTTGCCGCCATCCGCGAAGAGGATCCTGAGAGGCTCATCGCCGTCGACGGCAAGGATATCGGACGCAATCCGATGCTCTCGATCGCCGATCTCGGCGTCGTGCAGAGCACACGTGGATACGATCCGATGGCCGTGAGTCATTATACCGCCACCTGGGTGCCGGATGACGAGAAGGAGACATTTGCGTTTCCCACCTGGCCGCTCAGAGCCGACAACGGAAAGCTGTGGGACAAAGAAGCGCTCAGGGAAAAACTGATCGATCGCTGGCAGCCATTGATCGATCGGGGCGTGCAGGTGCATGTGGGCGAATGGGGATGCTACAATCAGACGCCGCACGATGTGACGCTTGCCTGGATGCGCGACCTCTTATCGCTCTGGAAGGATGCAGGCTGGGGGCAGGCGATGTGGAATCTGAAAGGCGATTTCGGCGTCATCAATAGCCGCCGGAAGGACGTCCAATACGAAACGTTCCAAGGTCACAAATTGGACAGGAAAATGCTCGAGCTGCTGAAGGAATACTAAAAGCGCAGGGCAAAAAAAAGAATTCATGCGTCGGCAGGACCACGCACCACCGTATGCCGCTACAGTAGTGACCGGTGTGTGAGGAGACGGATTTATTATTTTTATAAAGGATTATCATTTTTATAAACATTGAAAACACTGAAATCCTCAAAATTCGCTTAAAAGGAGGGATCGATATGGAAAAATAGTGGCACTATATATGCAGTGAGTTAGCAGATGGCTTTTGGGGACACACGCACGGTACTTTTCGAAACATTAACTTTTTTTTAAGAGAAATACAACATGGAAATCAACATCATCGATCTTGGCATTATCCTCGGCTATTTTGCTGTTGCGATCACAATCGGTATTCTTGTGTCGCGGCATGCCGTGAAGGACATCAATTCATATTTTCTCGGATCCAACGCTCTGCCGTGGTGGATGCTGGGTGTCTCCGACGCATCGGGCATGTTCGACATCACCGGCACGATGTGGCTTGTGTATGTGCTGTTTGTTTACGGATTCAAGAGCATCTGGCTTCCGTGGATCTGGCCGACGTTCAACCAGGTGTTTCTCTTCGCGTTTCTATCGATCTGGCTGCGAAAATCGAAAGTCATGACAGGCGCCGAGTGGATCCAGACGCGCTTCGGTACAAGCACGGGAGCGAATCTGTCACATATCAGCGTCGTCATCTTTGCGCTTGTGAGCGTGATCGGATTCATCGCCTATGCCTTTAAGGGCATCGGCAAATTCGCGGCGATCTTTTTTCCGTGGCACATCTCGCCCGATATGTATGCGATCATCCTGATGTCGCTCACGGCCATCTATGCCGTCAAAGGCGGGATGTTCAGCGTCGTGATCACAGAGGTGCTGCAGTTCATCGTGCTGACGATCGCCTCCATCAGCATCGGCGTTCTGGCCTTGATGACAGTCTCGCCCGCGCAGCTGCATCAGTTCATTCCCGAGGGCTGGGCGACGCCGTTTTTCGGCTGGATGCTGAATCTGAACTGGACGGGATTGATCGATGCGGTCAATCTGAAAATCCAATCGGACGGATACTCGGTCTTCGGCGTCTTTTTCATGATGGTCGTCTTCCAGGGCATCTTAAAGAGCTCGGCCGGACCGGCTCCGAACTACGATATGCAGCGCGTGCTTGCCACGCGTTCGCCGAAGGAAGCCGCCAAAATGAATTGGTTCGTCAACATCGTGCTGATGGTCCCCCGGTATACGATGATCGCGGGCATCACAGTGCTGGCGCTTGTCTATCTTTCGCCGCAATTTCATGCAATGGGCAATTCCCCGATCGACTTCGAGATCATTCTGCCGCAGATCATTAAAAATGTGCTGCCGGTTGGTATTGTGGGATTGCTCCTGGCCGGATTGATGGCTGCCTTCATGTCGAATTATGCGGCCACGATCAATGCGGCGCCCGCCTATGTCGTCAACGATATCTACAAGCGCTTCATCAATCCCCATGCGCCGGCCCGGCGCTACGTGCAGTTAAGCATTTTGGTGACGATCGCGTTCGTGCTCATCGGATTTGCATTCGGCTTCATGGTCGAGTCGATCAATCAGGTGACGCTCTGGATCGTAAGCGCGCTCTACGGAGGGTACACGGCGTCGAATGTGCTGAAATGGTTCTGGTGGAGGCTCAACGGGTTCGGATATTTCTGGGGCATGATGACAGGCATCGCCGCCTCGATGATCATTCCGGTCGCCTTTCCGTCCGTGACCGCGCTTGAGATGTTTCCGCCGATCTTCTTTCTCTCGCTCATCGGGTGCATTCTGGGCAGTCTCCTGAGCGATCCCGAACCGGATGCCGTGCTTATGAAATTTTACATGCAGGTGCGGCCGTGGGGATTCTGGACGCCGGTTCTGAAAAAGGTTCACGCGTATTATCCGGATTTCAAGCCGAATCCTTTTTTCAAGCGCGATATGCTCAACGTGCTTGTCGGCATCGTTTGGCAGACATCGCTCGTGCTGCTGCCGATTTCGCTCGTGACACAGCAGTATCCGTACGTCATCGGCACGCTGATTCTGATCGCCATCACATCAACGACGTTGAAATTCACGTGGTGGGACAAGCTTGACGAGCTGAGTGCGGAAACGCTGCCTGCGGACTTCGACGAACGCGTGGGCGGTCTCACGACTGCGAAGGCGTCGCCGTCAGCCGGGGCGTCAGTCGCCGGCGGTTATTAAAATAATACGATTTTATTAAATGTATAAAAGTTTTGGACTACCGGATGCGTACGATGTGTGAATGCAGATGAAAATTGACGTCTTTCATTTGGCATCATATGTGCTAGTTGATTTGTCGCAGAGGAGCAGCGGTCGTACGTGTTAGTATCAAGAAGATGCGGATATTGCAGATTCATTACACAAAAAATATACACTGGAACAGACTCATGGATCAAAATCAATCGTGGTGCAATCGTTCCATCCGCCGCACACAGATGCGGCTGATGTGGATTGTTATGGTGTTCGCAATTGTATGTTCCTGGCAGGGTGCGCAGGCGCAGGGATCCGGCACACTCAAAGGCCGCATTCTTGATAATGAAGGTGGTCCCCTCCCGGCGGCGATCGTGGTTGTCAAGGGAACGACAATCGGAGCGGCTGCGGATATTGATGGTTATTACACGGTGCGCAATGTGCCTGCAGGCAAGCAGACGATCAAGGTGTCGTATCTCGGATACGACGGAGTAGAAAACGAAGTGACGATTGTCAATGGTTCCACAGTCGTACGCAACTTCCGTCTTGTGGCGAAAGCCCTCGAGGGTGAAGTAGTTGTCATCACCGCGCAGGCGCGCGGTCAGAACCAGGCGATCAATCAGCAGCTTGAATCCAATACGATCTCGAATATCGTTTCCTCCGATCGTATCAAGGAACTCCCCGACGTCAACGCGGCCGAATCGATCGGTCGTCTTCCCGGCGTGTCGATCAACAGATATGGCGGCGAAGCGACGGCCGTCGCCATTCGCGGTCTCTCGCCGAAATACAACACAATCACCGTCAATGGCGTCGCTCTTCCCGCAACGAGCAATAACGACAGAAGCGTCGATTTGTCGCTTGTCGCATCGAACATGCTCGACGGCATCGAATTGAAAAAGGCGAACACGCCGGATATGGATGCCGATGCGCTCGGCGGCACCGTGGACCTGCGCCTGAAGGAAGCCCCGGAGCAATTGCAGATCGACGCCATGCTCCAGGGCGGCTACAATCAGCTCCTGAATACAAGAAGCAATTATGCCATGAACCTGACCGCGAGCAACAGGTTCTTCGACGGCGACCTTGGCCTCATTGCAGGATTTAATGCCGACCGTAACAACAGAAGCGGCGATCAGCTCAACTCAAGCTATCGCGCGAACGCCGCCAACCAGACACTGTCGGACATCTTCGTGGAAAATCTCACACTTCAGGCCATTAATGCGTACAAGAAGAGGATCGGCGGAAGCCTTCTCATGGATTACAGGATTCCCGAGGGCAAGATCACAGCCACCGGTTTCTATAATAAATCGACGACGGACCGAACCTCGCGCAGCGACAACATGTCCTTCTCACATAACAGCCATTATTACACTGTGCAGAATTCGCTCTCGTCGTCATCGATGTACACGAGCAGTCTCGGGATGAAACAGGATTTCGGCTGGATCAAATACGATGTGAGCGGTGCTGCAACAGGATCGATGAATGATGATCCGAACAATATGGAATATCAGCTCACGCAGGAAAACAAGGGTGCGAGTGGAGTGCCGACGGCGGCGATGGCGTTGACCGATGTGCACGCTCTTGAAAATGTCGATACGCTCGGAACAGGACTGTCCCAGATCTTACGGAACAGTTATCGACTCAATGAGAAGCAGAAGATGCTTCAGTTCAACACCCAGATCCCGTTCCAATTGAGCGACAACCTTACCGGATTTGTGAAGTTCGGCGGCAAGGCGCGCTGGCTCGACCGGGTCTTCGACCAGAACCAATATGGAGCGCAGGGGCTTCAGTATGGCGGCGGCTGGAGTGGGACAATGTCGAACATGATCCACCGTGCCGCGGAAATGTATCCCGGCGACTTCAACGCGACCTCCGATTCCACGCTCATCGCAGCTCACCACTGGTGGCCGGCGACACGATTCCTCACGCCCTTCAACCGGTCGAACTTTCTTGACAATCAATACAACATGGGTATGACGTTCGATCTCGATCTTATGACGAAGCTGGGGAACGCCCTGAAGACGCTTCCGCCGACCGATTGGAAACGTCTCGCAATCGGATCGTTCGGCAACGATTACGACGGCATTGAACGCTATCAATCCGCCTATATCATGAGCGAGATCAACATCGGACCGCAGATCACATTCACTCCTGGTGTCCGATACGACGCGGATTTTTCACGGTACCACGGGCAGAGTTTCCGCGAAATTACCCCCGTCGGAAACGTGGAACAGCTTCCGGGTGACATTAAGATGAACGAGAACGAGCGACGCAACAGTTTCTGGCTGCCCATGGTCCATTTGAAATTGCAGCCCGTGAATTGGCTCATTGTGCGTCTGGCAAGCACGCAGACAGTGACGCGTCCCGACTATAGCATGTACGCGCCTATTTCGCATATCAATTCGTACCAATCATACATCTTTGCCGCCAACGGCGGGTTAAAGGATTCCCGTTCGAAGAACCTCGACGCCTCCGTATCTATCTATCAGAACTACATCGGCTTTCTCACGGTGTCGGGATTCAAGAAAACGATCGACAATCTGATCATGTATACCACGGTGCCGAAGATGGATACAAGCGTGGCGAAGCTGATGCCGACCGAATTGAATATTCCGAAAGACTGGCTGGCCGGCGCCCCGCAGGTCGACACTTACATCAACAATCCGACGCCTGCCGTGTACAAAGGCATCGAACTCGACTGGCAGACGAATTTCTGGTATCTCCCGTCCTTCCTGAAAGGCATCGTGCTCAACATCAACTGGACGTACATCACCTCGACAATTGACGTGCGGCAATTTAAAACAACACCTGTCACGCGGTTTGTGCCTCCTCGTTCTTATGTGACGACCATCGCGCTGTCCGATACGATCAGAACGGACAGGATGCCCGATCAGCCTGCGCATATCGCGAACATTACCATCGGCTACGATTACAAGGGATTCTCGATCCGCGCGTCGTATTTGTCGCAGTCAGACAAGGTCACTGGTATCGGCCAGACTCCGATCACCGATGCGTTCACGGCACCGTACAAACGCTGGGATCTTGCGGTGCAGCAGAAAGTCGACGATCATCTGCAGCTCTATGCGAACTTCAACAACCTGAACAACAGGCACGATGAAAGCCTGCTCGGATATCGGCAGGTCAACCCGACCGCGCTGGAATATTACGGTTTTACGATCGATCTCGGTCTCCGATATAAATTTTAACGACAGAATGTGTAACCAGTTCACAGGCACCACAACCCCACAACCTTAAGGAGAGACATTTATGAAATCCAATTGGTATGTTTTGCTATTGGCTTTTCTTTTCGTCACGCTGATGACGACGTCATCAGGACAGGCGCAGGTCGTCGGCGACACGATGACCGTTCAGTGGCAGGACCAGACAACAAAACTCCCGATTCAAAATGCGCTGCGGAGCGCGATTTTGGGAGATACGATTGCAGGCGGGAAACGCGCCAACGTCAATCGCGTGTATAAGCTGCTGAAGAACGGTGTGTATTGGGAAGCAGACCGCATCGAGAACAGCGGCTTTACACTGCGCATCGTCGGCGAATATGTCAGTCCGAACGGCAGTGACTATCCCGCGGAAATCCAGATGATGGATCTCCGTGGCGACGGTACGGGCGCCGATGCGCGTCTGATCACCGGCCTCAGCGATATCACGCTGAAGAATCTCTATATCACCGGTCGGACGAACGCGCAGGGTGTGCAGACATCCTACCAGCCCATCCAGATCGATGCAAGCAACTGCACGTTCCTGTTCGACAACTGCGTCATCGAACAGAGCAACTTTGCCGTTATCGCCTTCACGGGAACCGGTAATACAATCACATACACGAACAATAAATTCCGCAATCTGATCGGCTATCCGAGCACACAGCAATGGGAAGGCCGCGGTATTTCGATCTGGGCGGATCAGAAGAAAGTTGTTGTTGAAAACAACACGTTCTTCAATTGCGAATTCACCCCATTCCAGCTTGAGGGAGGATCGTCGAAATATTTGCGCATGAACCACAACACGTTCGTCAACATTGGCCGCCAGATCACCACCGGAAGCTGGTTCCAGGAAGCCTACATCGCCAACAACCTGATCATCAATGGCTGGTGGCATGGTGAGGGATATGCGGACCTGACGAACTCGGGCCGCGATCCCCGCAATAAGTACAACGGCTTGTTCACGATCGGCGTTCTCCCGTCGTCCTACGGTCCGGAGGAGGGCCGCCGCATCGTCATCACGAAGCAATTTGCGTATCTCGATCCAAAATTCACGACCCTCTATGCCGATACGATCCATCGCGCGTACTTCGTCGATCCCGTGACGAAGCTCGACATGCTGGATCTGTATCCGAACATGATTGTGAAAGATACAACATGGCTCACGGCTCTGCCGGCGGGTCTCAACTATCCCTGCGCCGATGTCAACTGGCTGAAGCCGTTGTATAATGCTACAGGCGCCACGATGATCGATTCGATGTGGAAAAACATCTCGCTGCTGCGCAAGGGTCTCACACCGGCGACGGGATATTTCTATAAACCGTTGTCCAATCCGTCGGATATTACGTGGCCGCTGCCCGAGAACTTCAGCTATACGGCTGCGAATCTCCTCACCGCAGGCACAGACGGACTGCCGATCGGCGACTTGAACTGGTTCCCGGCACAGAAAGCGACATTCCAGAGCAACTTCGATAAGAACATCGCCGATCTCGAAGGCCTGGGCGGCGCGAAGATCGTCTTCAATGTCGACTCGACCGTGGAAGCGGAAAATGGTACGCTCTCCGGAACAGCAGCAGTGAAAGCATTCAGCGGATTCTCGTACTTCCATATGGAGGGCGGCGGATTCATCAATTGGGAATTCAATCTGCCGACGGCAGGCGTCTACAGCATGAACGTCTGGTCCAATTTGCTCAACCAGGATATGAGAGGCCAGAATTTCTTTATTAACGGTGAGAAAATCCACGACATCTTCAATTGGGGCGAATTGGAATTCACCTCGAAGCAGCGCACAAGCGATCCGGGACATGGTGTCGGCAGCAACCTCGACTGCAATAAGTGGAACTGGTACTTCTATCCGAAGGATTCCATTCTCGCTGCGGATCGTCCGAAGTTCACATTCCTCGCCGGGAAGAACACGATCAAGATCACACCGTCATGGGGATGGCAGGATTTTGCAGGTATCGATCTCATTAAAGACGGCGTCATCCCGCCTGTGGGCGGAACGGTGACAGGATCGGATCTGATCATCGCACTGCGCGCACCGGATGCGACATCGGGCATCGTCACGCCGAAGGGCGAAGGCGCTCCGTGGGTCCCATCGTTGTTCAAGTCGGTGGCTTTGGGTTCGAACGGCACGATCGGCGCGACCGTGTCCGCAAAGACTGCAGGCAACTATCATCTCCGTATCTTCTACCAGAATCCCGGCACGACTGCACAGTCGGTAACGGTGAAAGAAGGCACAACGTCGCTGACCACTGCTTCGTTGAAGGGCAAAGCCGATTCGACAGGTCTCGATATGATGACGGACAAGTTCGCCCTGACGGCGGGACAGCATACACTCCAGATCAGCGGCGCGAATGTTAACATCGACTATGTGCAGCTGATTAAGGAATCGACCATTACGGGTGTCGAAACAGCGCAGTCGCCGTACACATTCGAGCTTGCGCAGAACTATCCGAATCCCTTCAACCCCGCAACGACAATCAACTTTACGCTTGCAAAAATGTCGAAGGTCAACCTGACTGTCTACAACGTGCTGGGTCAGAAGGTTGCGACGCTTTATAATAACAACATCATGGAAGCCGGACATCATACGGCCCAATTCAACGCGGCTCGTTTTGCCTCGGGCGTGTATTTCTATCGCCTTGAAGCCGGCAACTTTACGTCGGTTAAGAAAATGATGCTGTTGAAGTAAGGATATTGCGGTAGGCACGAATACTCAGGTTCTATCAGGGGCGGCCGGCAGGGCAATTTTCATCTTGCTGTCCGCCCTTATTTTATTTATGTTGAAGTGAGGTTTTTTCCGAGAGAGAGGATCCATCATGCGCGTTTTATATCGACCGGTTTCATTGCTTGTGTTTCTGCTTGGCACACTGAGCGCCGCGGCGCAACCCAACCGCATTTCGTACAACAATCAGAATCTTTTTCTCAACGGCGTGAATCTGGCATGGATCAATTTCGGTTCCGATATCGGTCCGGGCCAGACTGATTTTGCGCAGTTTGCGGATGTGATGCTGCAGCTGCATGACCATGGCGGCAATGCGATGCGATGGTGGCTGCACACAAATGGTGCCCTCACACCGGAATTCATTCGCGGTGGCGCGGTGATCGGTCCTGGCAACGGAACGATTCAGGACATCAAAAAAGTGCTCGATCTCGCCTGGGAGCGCGAGATCGGTGTGAAGCTTTGCCTGTGGTCGTTCGATATGCTCAGGACGTCGAACGGCGCCGGGATCAACAACAGGAACATGCAGCTTCTGAACGACACGACATACACACAGGCCTATATCCGTAACTGTCTCATCCCGATGGTCGATTCGCTCAAAGGTCATCCGGCCCTGCTTGCCTGGGAAATCTTCAATGAGCCCGAAGGCATGAGCAACGAATTCGGATGGAGCGACATACAGCATGTGCCGATGAGTTCGATCCAGCGCTTCATCAATTTATGCGCGGGCGCCATACACAGGCGCGATCCGAAGGCGCTCGTCACAAGCGGATCGTGGTCATTCTATGCGCTGACGGATGTGCCGACGATCATCCTTGCAAAAACAGGAACGACGACATCCGTGATGACGGCCGCAGAAAAACGTGACATTGAAATGCGCTTCCGCGAAAAATACAGGATGACGCTTTCGGCCGATGAAATCCTGGAGCATTACCGGATGGCGGCATCGCGGCCGGCGTGCAATTACTATCGTAACGACCGCCTGATCGTCTCGGGCGGCGACAGTTTGGGCGTACTTGATTTTTACACAGTCCATTATTACGACTGGGGCGGGACCGTCATCTCACCCTTCCATCATTATAAAGCGTTTTGGCAATTGGACAAGCCGCTTGTTGTGGGAGAACTCGCACTCAAGAACACGTTCTCGGTTCCCAAGGAGGCGTTGTATGACACGCTGTATCGGATGGGTTATGCGGGTGCGATGGCCTGGGCGTGGACCGATCCGGTCTTTTCATCTCACGCCGATGTGCTCTCATCGATGCAGTCGATGTGGGATCTCCATAAGTCGGATGTCGATGTGAAGGGCGTGGGAGGCCAGTGGCCGGTTGTCGCGCTTGTTTGTCCCGTCAACGATACAACGTTTTCAGATACATCGCAGGTCGAAATTACAGCGACCGCCTCGGATGCGGACGGCACGGTCTCGTGTGTTGAATTCTTCATCTCAGATACTGTGAAAATCGGCGAGGCAACCGCCCCTCCCTATACGATGATCTGGAAAAAAACGAATCCCGGCATCAACGTCATTACGGCTGTGGCCACAGACAATCAGGGCCACAAGCGCGTGTCGAACAGAGTCGTCGTAACAATCGGCCGGTTGAGCGTTGTGCGCATGGAGGCAGAAAAAGCGGTGTATCAGGGCGCGGGCATGTCGGTCAAGAGCGATCTCACGGCAAGCGGCGGCTCCTATCTTGATATGGCCGTGCAGTCGGGCACAGTGACCTGGAAGATTCCTGCCGTGCTGAGCGCAGGCCGATATGAGTGCGCGATCGGGTATAAATTATCCTATTCGACGCCGAAGTCACAATTCATCAACATTAACGGCGTTCGCACGGATACATTGGACTTCAACGGACCATCGACCTCGGCGTGGTATGAAAAAAAATTCACCGCCGGGCTGCTTGCAGGCGACAACACGATACAGATGGAATTATTCTGGGGATGGATGGTGGTCGATTATCTGGCCGTGCCCACGAGCGTGTTTGTCACATCGGTTGAGCAGCCGTCACAGGCACTGTTGCGCTTTGGTCTGGATCAGAATTATCCCAATCCGTTCAATCCCGCAACGACTGTTCGTTATACGCTTGCAGAACCAAGCGAGGTCACGATCACAATCTACGATATCGTCGGACGCAGCGTGGCCACACTTGTCGACGCGCACAAGCCGGCAGGCATGTTCACGGCACAGTTCGATGCGCACAGGCTTTCAAGCGGCGTGTATCTCTGCCGGATGACGGCCGCTCACGGATCCAACGTCTATACCGAAACGAAACGAATCGTCTTGATGAAATGAGGATAGTGTTTTGCGGTTTTATTTTGTAGCTTTAACGATGTGGTTTTTTTGAAATTCGTATCGATCATTTGATTCAGGGCGTGCGTGTGTGATGCGTTCATTCTTCAAAAAATATTGGGGGGCAATACTTTTCGTCACGGTCGCGCTTGTGTATGTGATCCCGTATTATTATTTCCTTCGGGAAGACACCGATCACGTCACCGAAATTTATTTTGCGGACCGCATCACCGAGGCGCACCGGATCCTGATCGACAAATATAACGCGCTGCATGCCGGCAAGGTCAGGGTCATTCCGACTGATTTTGCGAACGAAGATTTCAACACGAACGAGCGCAAAGAAATCCTGGCCCGGTCGCTGCGCGGCGAAGGGGACGGGATCGATCTCTTTGCGGTGGATGTGATCTGGGTCCCGCGCTTTGCAAAATGGGCGGAGCCGCTGGGAGAATATTTTACGGCGGAAGAGACGCAGAAGATCACATCACTGGCGCTCGAGACCTGCTACCGGGATAGGCAGCTGGTGGCCATCCCGCTTGTGCGCGATCAGGGAACGCTCTATTATAGAGATGATCTTCTGAAGAGCATTCCTGAAGGCGCCGCCATCGAACACCGGCTTTCCGAGGGCGTCACTTGGCCCGAATTCATCCGGATGCAATCGAAATATCCGGCGCTATCTCCCTTTTATATTTTCCCCGCCGCTGATTATGAGGGCTTCGTCTGCAGCTTCTTTGATAATCTGCTGAGTCTGAATCCGCAATATTTCAGGACATACGGATTCGATTTCAATCATCCCGAGGCGGCCCAAGCCCTCCAGATGCTTGTCGATCTTGTGGGCAGAACAAACGCCACACCCGAGATCGTCACCACATTTACAGAGGTGCCGAGTTTCAAATATTTCATCGAGAGGAACGGACTCTTCATTCGGGGATGGACGACGTACGACAAGGATTTTGAGCAGATGCCGATCGACATTCCAAAGCAGCAACTGATGCGAAAAGCGCCGCTGCCCTATATGCCGGGAGGGCATCCGGCGTCCGTGCTCGGGGGATGGGATTTGATGATCTCGAAATTCAGCACAAAGAAAGCCGCAGCAGCGGATTTTGCAAAATTCCTGCTCACGGAACAATCGCAGGAGCTCTTTTATTCGAAGAGCGGATTCAATCCGGTGGTCAAGGCGTTTTATGAAGATCCGGCGTATCTGAACAAATATCCCGAGATCGGATTTTTGAAGAAGATCCTGAAAAGCGGCGTCTATCGTCCGCTCGATAAGGAGTATACGAAGTATTCAAAGATCATGTCGCATTATTTCCTGCTTGCGATGAAAAACCGGATCTCGGTCCCCGCTGCGCTCGACCAGATCACGACCGCGATCAAATCCGATAAGATGCTCATCGACATCTACTGAGACACGCACTTATGAAATTCGGCAGCGTCCATATCTACGAAAGCATCAGATCGAAACTGTCACGCTACAGGTTCGAGCTTCGGCACCTGAGCGTGTTTTTCGTCGTGCTGATCGCCTTCCAGATTTTTTTGGGACTCTTTCAGAAATCGCTCTTGAGCGGTTTTTTGTCCGAGACGCAGAACTGGTTTCAGAAATATTATGCCGAGCGTCTGGCGATCGTCACATCGACGAATGTCGAATTGCTTTTCGAGAACCATCAGCGCGTCCGCGCGGTCGATGAGGAGATCGACAAGGGTCTGAGCTATTCGCTGAATGTGATCATCAAGCAGCAGCTCATTCAGCGCAGCGTGGAGGACATCTGTCTGATCCTGGTCAAGAACAACGAGTTGTACGTTATCGACAACGGGCAGAAGCTGTATGCATATTTCGACAACACACTTCCCCCCTACGAGCAGGGGGCGGAGGAACGCCATCGCATCGGCGTGAAATTCTTCTCGAAGATGAAGGACAACATCAAGGCGAACGAGAAGATCATCAGCTCGGTGTCGAACGAGAAGACGTTCGACGTGCTGGTGCCCTTCGTGCCCGACGGCGAATATCGCGGGGTGCTCTATATGCGCGTGACGCCGGAGTTTTCGTTCCTCACGGACGAGGTGCGGATGAACTTCGATCAGACCTCGATCATCTTCTCGGCGCTTATTTTCGTGGGATTGATCGCGATCTTCCTTGTTTCCTCTCATGCGGTCGAGGAGCGCAACGAGGCGCAGCAGAAGCTGCTGGCCGAGCACGAGGAGAACCTGAAGAAGCAGATCCAGCTCGAGAAGGAGTCGGTGTTCACCAAGCGGATCTATCACACGCATCATAAGGCCGAAAAGATCATGGGCTTCATCAAGAGCGACGTGAGGACGATGAGGTCGGACAACCTCGATGATCTGAAGCAGCGCGTGATCACGTATTCAAATTTCATCTCGCGCATCATCTACGATATGAAGTGGTACGACCAGGACATCAACACGATCATCAGTCCCGCGTTCAACACGAACGTCAATGCGGTGATCACGTTCATCGTGCAGCATGTGTTTTTGCGCGTCTCGAGCAAGAACGAAATGTTCAAATTCACGATGGAGCTCGATCCGGCGATTCCGACTGTGCATGTGAACGAATTCATCATCTGGGAGATCATCGAGCCGCTCATTCAGAACTCGATCGATCATGGCGGCAAAGAGACGCTCACGATCACGGTCCGCACGCTTTACGATCGCGTGCGGCAGACGACGTATGTGCATCTTCAGGACAACGGACAGGGAATCAAAGCCGGACTGCTTGAGCCGGGCTATCGGGGGATCAAGAAAATCTTCCTGGAAAAGGACCTGACACAGCAGCAACGCGGATCGCATTCAGGGTACGGATGTTATATTGCCTATCAGATGGCGGCCGGGAAATGCGGCTGGGACCTCGATGCGGAAAATTTGGCGGATGGCGGATGCCGCTTCACGATTACAATTAAAAACTGACGAATGATGAGTACGAATACACTGATCAAGATTCTGCTGATTGAAGATGAAGATTTCGACGTTGCGCGCGTGAAAAATACGGTCAGCGTGTTTTCGGACCGCATCGGCGTTGAGGATGTTGTGTCAAACGGCAAGGCTGCGCTCGAGCTGTTGCAGACCAAGCCCGAATATCATGACGTGATCATTCTGGATTATCAGATCTCGGGCGGACTACGGGGCGAGGAGCTCATCCGCGAGATGAAGCTGATCGATCCGTTTATCCAGATCATCGTCATCACGAAGATGACGATCAATCTCACGGATTTCACATTCGCCAACAATCTGCTCAAGGCCGGCGCCTTCTGGTATTGCACGAAGTATCCGGGCAACATCGAGGAATTCATCTATCAGCCGACGGACTTCGTGCTGAGCATCGTCAACGCCTATGAAAAGAAGAAGCTCGAGAAGCAGAAGGTGAAATCCGACAAGCGCCTCAATCGGAATATCGAGGCCATCCTTGCCTCGAAGAAGATCATCGGCGAGTCGGCGCCGATCCTTCATCTGAAGGCGTCGATCGATAAGTACGCGAAGAGCGACGTCAACATTCTCATTGCGGGAGGATCGGGCACGGGCAAGGAGCTTGTCGCCTGGAATATCCATTTGAAGAGCAAGCGGCGGTATGAAAATTTCGTGCCCATCAATTGCGGCTCGATTCCCCATGAACTGATCGAATCCGAGCTCTTCGGATACGAAAAAGGATCGTTCACCGGCGCCAGCGGCGCGAAATCGGGTCTCTTCGAAGTGGGGCATAACGGAACGATCTTTCTTGACGAGGTGGCGGAGCTTCCGCCGACGGCGCAGGTGAAGCTGTTGCGCGTGATACAGGAAGGGGAGATCGAGAAGATCGGGCGCACGGGGAGTCTGGCGGTCAATGTGAGGATCCTTGCGGCCACGAACAAGGATCTTGCCGCCGAGGTGAATGCGGGGCGCTTTCGCGAGGATCTGTATTACAGGCTGA
>DATGXR010000153.1:0-18965 GCA_035298825.1 Bacteroidota bacterium | reverse complement strand
GAGCGTGGAGAACATAGGGAATATGGGAGCAAGCGCCGGGGCGGAGACAGTTCGTGCCTCCGATGTGCACTGGTTCGGGGTTGCCGATCCGAGGCTGATGGCATTCCTCAAGTATTACGTGCTCACTGCGATGTTGTTTGCAGTCTATTGCGCCGTCTATCTGTTCTCATACATTTATCTCATCTCTCCGGCGTACAGCTATATGGGGATGAAATACAGGGAGCTTCCCGATCGGTACTGGGTCGTGATGTTCCTGCTTGCATTCATTTCATTCAGCGTGGTGAGCAAGCGATTCACCCGTCCGTCCGATTACGCGAGCTGGGTCATTTGCATGTTTGTGATCGTGCCCGGCTGCTTCATTCCGTTTTTCATTTCGAAGCAGGATCCGTTCGATGTCCTGCCGCTTCCCATCGCGCTCGTGCTGTGCTTCGTCGTCTTTGAATTGGTGCGAAAACATTTTCCCATGCCCCGGGTGAGTGATCGGTGGACCATGCCGGGACTGCAGCTGATCCTTCCCATCGGCGTCACGCTTCTGGCGATCTATACGTTCTACGTCAACAACTTTCGATTCAGCATTTCGTACGACGACGTCTACACGCGAAGGATGATGGCCAGGGAAACTGTCGTCTCGGGTACGCTCGATTCTTATCTGATCTCATGGCTGAGCGCCGTCGGCATTCCCATCAGCATCATTCTCGCGACAGTGAAAAAAAATATTTTGTATTTCTGCGTGGCGATGTTCGCGATCATTTCTTCGTTTTCGCTCGACGGGGCCAAATCGGATCTGTTTTCTCCGCTTGTCATCATCCTTGTTGTCACGACATTTGCAGCCGTCCGCAAGCATGGGCTGGTTGCGATCCTGATCTTTCTGATCCTGTTTGTCGGATTCTCGATTTTCGAACATCTGCAGTGGGGAACAACATTCGTGTCAACTGTATTTGTGCGGCGTGAAATAGTGATGCCGGCGCAGTTGACGACGTATTATTGGGATTATTTTTCGAGGAACCCGTTCGTCTATCTCGGCGACAGCATTCTGCGATTCATTCCCGACAACAACACGATTGAAAATGTCGCGAGGCTGATCGGGTATAAATATTTCGGGCATGCGGACACGAATGCGAATGTGAATATTTTCGGATCCGGTTTTGCGCAATTCGGATATGCGGGGATGCTGGGAGCATCGATCGCGGGCGGAATGATCTTCAGTCTGCTTGACCGGTTGGGGACGCACGAGAAACTGATTCCCGCCTGTGCGATCGGCGTCACGATCGGAGTGATCTATACGAATTCGGCGTTTCTGACAACGCTGCTGTCGAACGGGGTCGTGCTGCTACTGCTCATTTTATACGTATTTCCGTGGAAGGGACAGAAATCAAAATTCTGAAGAGGGGAACGCGATGAAGACAGTCACGATTGTGGGGGCGCGTCCGCAGTTCATCAAGCTGGCGCCGATGACGAGGGCGTTGCGCGCCGCCGGAGATACCGATATCGTGGTTCACACCGGGCAGCATTACGACACGAACATGTCGGACGTGTTTTTTTCGGAATTGGAGATACCGCCGCCGGAGTATCATCTCGACGTCGGCTCGGGGACGCATGGCGTTCAGACCGGAGAGATGCTCAGGAAGATCGAAGCCGTGCTGATGAAGGAGCGGCCGTCGTGGGTGATCGTCTACGGCGATACGAATTCGACGCTTGCAGGAGCGCTGGCCGCGTCGAAACTGTCGATGAAGATCGCGCATGTTGAGGCGGGATTGCGGAGCTTCGATCGTCGGATGCCGGAGGAGATCAACCGTGTGCTGACCGATCATCTGGCCGATCTGCTGCTGTGTCCGAGCGACACGGCTGCGACAAACCTGCGGAACGAAGGAGTGATGGGAACGGTGGAGATCGTGGGCGACATCATGACCGATGCGCTTCGCTTCGCGAAAGAAAAATTGGCGCTCGATCACAGCATCGTCCGGCGGTTGTCGATGAGGCCCGGAGAATATCTGCTTGCCACGGTGCACCGGCCGGAGAATGCCGACAGCCTCCGCCGCCTGACGGAATTGTTCGAGGTGTTTGCCGAGCTTCGTCTGCCGATCGTGTTTCCGGTTCATCCGCGCACGGCGCATATGATTGCTGTGCACAAGCTGATTGTGCCGGACAACATCATGCGAATCGAACCGGTGGGATATCTGGATATGGTTGCGCTCATGGAATATGCGAAGATGATCCTGACCGACTCTGGCGGCATGCAAAAAGAGGCATATTGGCTTGGGATTCCCTGTGTCACGTTGCGTGAAAACACAGAATGGGTGGAAACGGTCGCGTCAGGCTGGAACATTTTGGTCGGAACGGATCGTGAAGCGATCCTCAAGGCGGTATCGGAATTCGTCAAGCCGGATTCCCGGCCTGAATTATACGGCGACAGTCATGTGGCGGAGCGATGCGTGCTTGCGCTAGAGCGGTATCGATGCGATCAGGAACCATTCACACATCAAGTATAGGAGCGGGTGCCAATGAGTTTACACGTACAGCGGTATGAGGAGAAGCATATCCCATTGATAAAAGCGTTCAATAAACGCTTGCGTGAGAAGGGATCGATCAATCAGTTTGCCGAATCGCACATTCCCGATTGGCTTCCGCCGCGCGAGGACAGTCCGTTGCGGAAGGAATACTACATCTTCGGCGACGATGACGTCGTCCGCGGCGGGTACGTCTTGAAATTTCAGGATTTTTTTCTTCACGGTTGCACGCTTCGGATCGCCAATCTGCAGTCGCCTATCTCTGAGGGCATCATCGATCACAGGTTCACGCTCGTCGGACCCCAGATCGTGCGGCATGCGTTGAACGAGCATCCGCTCATGTACAGCCTTGGGATGGGCGGGTATGCCGAACCGATCACAAAATTTTTTCGGGCGTTGTGTTGGAATCTGATCACCGTTCCGTTTTATTTCAAGGTGGTCAATGCTCGCAATTTCCTCACACGGAACGCCTACCTTCGCAACTCTCCGGCCTCGAGGCTCGCGCTTGACATCGGTGGATACTCAGGCATCGGAAGTCTTTCGATCCATATGCTTCAGTACGTTCGCAAACGGAGGCTGGCGACGGCACATCTCACGACGGCAGAGATCGGCACGGGGGATGAGGACATCGACAAGATCTGGGAAACAGTGAAGGAGCATTATGCGTTCATTGCCGTGCGCGACAGCAAGACGATCGACATCCTCTATCCGCCGACGCAGACACGGTTCCGGCGCATGAAGATTTTTTCGCACGGGAATTGCATCGGCTGGGTTGTGACGCTCTGCACGCAGATGTCGGCGCACAAGCAGTTCGGGTCGCTGCGCGTCGGATCGATCATCGATTGTCTCAGTCATCCCGATGACGCTTCGCGAGTCATTAATTGCGCCGCAGCGAGTCTGGAGGCGGAGAAAGCCGATATCATCGTGGCGAACCATTCGCATTTCGCCTGGGGGCGCGCGTTCGAGAAGAATGCGTTTCTTCGGGGACCGAGCAATTATATTTTCGGATCGTCGATTGCGCTGACGCAGATGATGGACCAATACGATTCAGTGGCGAAGGAAATATTTTTTATGAGGGGAGACGGAGACGGACCGATCAATCTCTAGACAGTCATCGCGTAGAACGAACGGGTAAAGGCACGGCCGGGATGGGGGGGATGAGCATGGCGGCATTGCACTAATCGAGAGGGTGCGTGATGGCGGATCTATATCTGTCGCGAGTGGAGATCGGTCATGTTCCCGATGTTCTGCACTACGACGACAGAACAATCTATCAGACGAAGGAATGGCTTGAGTTTATTGCGCGCACGCATCACGCGGAGCCTGTGAAGGCCGTCGTCTGCGACGGAAAACAGATCATCGGTATGTTCTCGGGCCTGGTGATGAAGAAGTTCGGAGTGCGCATTCTAGGATCGCCGTTTCCGGGATGGTCGACGTCGTATATGGGATTCAATCTGGATTCATCGGTGCCGAGAGGCAGAGTGCTGAACGGATTGGAACAATTTGCCTTTCGCGAATTACATTGCATGCATCTTGAAATTATGGATCGATATCTGCGTGCGGAAGATTATGAACGCGCCGGATATTCCTATCGCATGTATTGCGGATACGAGATCGACCTGACGCAGACCGAAGAGCAGCTGTTCAACGCGATGGATCCGGCGCGGCGCAGAAGCATGCGCAAGTCGATCAAGGAAGGGGTTCAGATTCAGATCGCGACGGATTTGTCGTTCGTCGATGAATATTACGCGCAGCTGAAGGATGTCTTTGCGAAAAGAAAGCTTGTGCCGACGTATTCGAAAGAGCGCGTCATGATCATGCTGCAGCACATCATGCCGACAGGCAGGGCGCTGCTATTGAAAGCGCTGGATAATACCGGCCGATGCATCGCCACAGGAATCTTTCTTGGGCTGAACGACACGATGTACTTTTGGGGCGGGGCGAGCTGGCGAGAGCATCAGCATCACCGGCCGAACGAGGCGCTGCAATGGTTTGCGATGCGGTACTGGAAGGCGAAAAACATTGCAAAGTATGATATGGGAGGCGGCGGAGAATACAAACGGAAATATGGAGGATACGAGATTGCCATTCCCTGGGGGCGGAAATCGAAATATCCGCTCATCGAAACCGTGCGAAGATCGGCTCAATCGATATTCAAGCTGAAACAACACGTCGTGGGATTCATTCTCGATGTGGAGAAGCACGACGGATCGCCGCACAATCCGTATTAGCGCCGGAGTCATCGCGTCATACCGAGCGCGATGATTGTTTGATTGCGCGGAGTCACCGGGCACAACGAGCGCATTGATTGTCTGATAATACTCGGTATCGGCACCGTCCTCGATGGGGATTAAAATTCGGCGATGATGCCAAGCGATGGGACGATGCCGGTTGACGGAGGCAACTCCATGCGCTGGTTACGGTCTGAGAAAAACGGGACACCGCGCCATGGACGATTGTACAGATTCTGTATATCAAGGTACGTGCTCAGATGAATGGGACTCGTGTCCCAGCGGCGCGAGATGCGCACATCGAGCCGGTGATTGTTATCGGTGCGTGCGGAATTGTATTGCTCGACAGAGCGCAGGAAAAAACTTGTTGACGCGATGGGCGAATAGGCCCGTCCGGTCGAGAATCGGAACGTGCCGGTGAATTCCCATTTTTCGTTCATGATATATCCGCCTCCGGCGTTGAAAATGACGGTCTGATCGTTACTGCTTGGACGTTCGACCCCATCGATCGCCGTGAAGAGCGACTTGCTGATGCTGAGGCTCAAGCGCCCATAGAGTGGAGTTTCAGACAATCGCTTCTCGATGAGCAGATCGATGCCGCGGGACCGGCCGTATCCGCGGCTCTGCAAAAAATCGAGACCGAAGATTGTATAGGCTTCGGCAAGATCGGTCACATCATCGCCCGAATTGATCATCACGAGATACGGTCGCGTGTAGCTGGCCGGATAATCGAAATAGTTTTTCGCATAGACTTCAGCGCTCACGCGCACATCGCTTTGCAGGAAGATCTCCACCCCCGCCACATATTGGTTCATGCCGAGTTGGTTCAAACCGCGATTGTAAGGATTAGCCATAAGCCAGACGTATGACGGCGATTGATAGTACCGTCCTGCGCTGAGTGTAAATTTCGTTCGTAAAGTTGGGGCGAAGGCAAGCGAGACGCGGGGGGCGAACACGGTCTCATGCTTGATCATGCTGAAGAAATCACCGCGTGCGCCGATCGTGGCGGTGAACGCTCCGACAGTGAGCGAGTATTGCACGTATGCATCGGCTTTATATGATGTGGTACGCTGCGAGGTGTCGACAGGAACCGTGTACTCGTATTGGGCGAAACCGGTGGCAATCACCTCGGCGGTCATGCGGCTGTCCAATCGTGCATGTTTTGCTTCGGCGCCCGCTGTGAGCATGCCGTGTTCAGATAATCGGAATGAGAGATCGGCGCGAAGCGAATTTTCATTCTCGTACGATTTATTTTTAAAATAATGGAGCGCGACCGGATGTTCGGTCTGATCGTAATCAAAGTCTCCATAGGATTCGCGCGCCGTGAGGACGAACGTGCCGGCGTCGAATCCGTGGCGCCAGGTGAGCCCGGAGACAACGAAATTCTGGTCGCTGAAGATCATGCGCTCATTATCGTACCGGTTCTGTTCAGTCGCGTTGTTGACCGCCATGCGATCGAGCGCGGCGACAGAGAGGAACTCAATTGTGTTCGATTTGTTGAGTTGAAAACTTGCCTTCGCCAGGAAATCCCAGAAGTAGGGAATGAATCCGAATCCATAGAACTTGAAAACAGGATCGAGGTAACTTCTGCGCACGGAGAACAAGTACGATCCCGATCCGGTCACCGGTCCCTCGAAGTTCAGTCCCGCCATCGTGGCGGATACGGTGACCTTTCCGCGGTGCTTGTCCGGCCGGCCGCTGCGCATACCGAGCGTAAGCACGCTCGAGAGCTTGTCGCCGTACTGGACGCCGAAGCCTCCGTTGGAGAACGTGAAATTGTCGATGAATTCGAAATTGATGAAGCTCATCGATCCGCCGGTCGATCCCTGGCTTCCGAAGTGATTGATATTGGCGATCTCGACATTGTCGATGAAGAACAGATTTTCGGTGGAAGAGCCGCCGCGCACGTAGAGTCCGTTGTGTTCGGGCCTCGTCTGGGCCATGCCGGGCAGGATGGAGACCGTGCGCACGACATCGTCGAATGCGCCAGCCGTGTTATGGATCTCCTTGTATTCGAGGCGGCGAATGCTCTGGTCCGCGGCGATCGTATCGGAAATCATCGTGCCTGAGATCACGACCTCGCCTACCTGAATCGAATGCTCGTCGAGTTGGATTGAAACAAACAGGGAGTCGCCGCGCGAGACTGCCGCATCGCGTATGATGCGCGGCGCGTATCCCAGGGCCGACGCGCGGAGCTGATAGGTGCCGGGGGAGACAGTGCGAAGCATGAAATATCCGGAGGCGTCAGACACCGCGCCGAGCGTGGATCCGACGATGACGATGATCGAACCTTCGACGGGTAAACCGGATGCGGCGTCCGTTACGCGTCCGCAGATGAGCGTATGCGCTGTCCCATGCGGCGGCTGTGCAGAAGCGTCCGGAGAGAGAAGGAGAAAACAAAGACAACAGAAGCATGCGCGCATCATCATCGGGAATTTCTCAGTCTGGAAAAATAAATCGGAAAACTTCCTCGTATACGAATAGTAAGGTAAGAATTCCTACAGGCAGATACAAGGAGCGGCAGGTGAAAACTTGATTCTCTCGGCACAATGGCGTATACTATAAGATGATTGGGGAATCGTTTTATTCCTTTCGATGTTGAAATCAACACATGACGGGTTCTCTCTATACCGCATCCGGGTTGTATCTCTGATTATCGCCTGACGGGGACATTATTCTATGAAGCAGCTGCATGTCATGACTGTAGTGGGCACACGGCCCGAGATCATTCGACTTTCACGCGTCATCGCACGGTTGGAATCGGAACCCGCCATACGCCATTCACTTGTTCATACCGGACAAAATTACGATTACGAGCTCAATGAAATTTTTTTCAAGGACCTCGGATTGCGCGCTCCGGACCAGTATCTGAACGCCGCCGGCGCAGGCGCGGCCGAGACGATCGGATTGATCATTACGCGCATCGATGCGGTGCTTGGTGATCTGAGGCCGGATGCGCTGCTTGTGCTTGGCGATACGAACAGCTGCCTGGCTGCCATTGCTGCCAAGCGCAGGAAGATTCCCATTTTCCATATGGAGGCGGGAAACCGCTGTTTCGACGAGCGCGTGCCCGAAGAGACGAATCGCAAGATCGTCGACCATATTTCGGATATTAATCTGACGTACAGTTCCATTGCGCGGGAATATCTGCTGCGCGAAGGACTGATGCCCGATCGCGTGATCAAGACCGGGAGTCCCATGTTCGAAGTGCTTGACTGCGCGCGCCCGAAGATACAGGCTTCGTCCATTCTGCAGACGCTCAGGCTCGAGCGGGGAAAATATTTCGTTGTGAGCGCGCATCGCGAGGAGAATGTCGACGACGATGCCCGGTTCGTTCAGCTTGTCGATACGTTGACGCAGCTTGCCTCGGAATTTAAAGAACGCGTCATCGTCTCGACGCATCCGCGCACGCGCAAACGATTCGTCCAGATGAACATCGAGCTGCCACCGCAGGTCGAACTCCTCAAGCCGTTCGCATTTTCGGATTACGTGCATTTGCAGGAACATGCCCGACTCGTGCTGTCGGATTCGGGCACGATCACGGAAGAATCATCGATCCTGAATTTTCCGGCCGTCAACATCCGCGAAGCGCATGAGCGTCCCGAAGGCATGGAGGAAGCGGCGGTGATCATGACGGGCCTGCGCTGGGAGCGTGTGCGGCAGGGCATTTCGATCGCTGAGCAGCAGAAACGCGGCCGCGAGCGCACGCTTGAGATCGTGGACGATTACAATGTGCCGAACGTTTCCGAGAAGGTCGTGCGGATCATCGTTGGGTACACAGATTATGTGAACCGCAATGTGTGGAAAAAAACGATCGTCTGATCGTACGCGCATGCGGGAACGAAATTTTATTTTGAAAGGTTCATAATAATTTGCCAATCGGTTCGCCGGGATCGATCGCCGGCGCCGATTGTTAGAATATTCTAACTTGACTTTGCATCACGTTGTGACTAAATAGGTAGTGACACCGCAGTACATGAAGAGGTTGTTGAAGGGTCCTGATTGATGTAACGCTCCACTCCCGGTTTCATCGCCGTCTGTATTTTTATCGTTCCGTCGGTAACACATCCGTGTGACAGTTGTATTCGACACATATATTGTGCAGTGGTCTTCATAGAGGAATTCTGAAACGCAGGATTGTTTGCGCGCAGTTTTTTTTTCAGAAGATGGAGAGGGGGGATGTCGATGAATACGCCAATCTACCAAGGGGACCGGCCGGTCCTCAGTTTCAATCCGAAAAAATTTTCTATCTGTTCGCGGCGCCATCGTCAATGATGGCGATGCCGTGAATCAACGCATCCGTCTATTTAAAAAAGCATCATCAACACGAGGAAGTACTCTTTA
The DNA here is from genome assembly GCA_035298825.1 of Bacteroidota bacterium. Lineage (GTDB taxonomy): Bacteria > Bacteroidota > Ignavibacteria > UBA10030 > UBA8401 > CAISDA01. The sequence goes on along the minus strand of DATGXR010000153.1, from coordinate 9,883 downwards.
CGCGGTACTCACAGATCGGAGCGGCAGGGCATCATCATATCCCGGCAGTGCGCATCAGAGAACGAACAACGGTTGGCGCAACGCTTGCTTGTCATGCGGTCGTTCGATGCAAGGGGCATCGAAGCGGGCATTCCGGTATGCATGATTCAAACCTCCGTCACCGAACAATAATGGCGCTGGAACTACTGTTACTCCCGACCCTCGCCATGGAAAGTTGAAGGCGATATGAAATTTGTCATGTTTCCGGTCTCTGTGTTCGACACGATGACGCATCTCGCACGATGCGTGACGTTGTTGCATGCCTGCGAATTTACGGGTTCGAGTGCACCCTATTCCTTCAGCGGATTTTATTCCCCCATTTCCATTCCTCTCATCAATCCACCGGAGTATTACATGAATGCGTGTCGGCAAGGCACGGGAGGCAGATCTTTGGGCATGAGGGCAGGCGGGGAGAACGTGTCACGCACAAGAGGAACGCAACATGAGAAGATACACAATACGAGAAGATACGCAACATGAGAAGATACACACTTATGGATATGAAATCATGAAGCATTGAGACTCCTTCACAATCATCATCGGCGTCAATGGAGAGAAATTCGCAGGGTCCTGAACAAGCGGTAATGCCGAGGGCGGGAAACGTCCCGCACGGCACGAACCAGACAGGTTCAACATTGAAGGGCAGTACGAAGCGGTCCGGTATCAGGTAACGTCGTTGTCACTTCGGGCAACAATTTCAACACGCTTTTTTTTCGCGGTGGTTTCCGAGACTGCGCTTGGTTGAACACACGCCGGGCGCAATCTGGGGGAAATGCATTGATGTGCAATGCGCTTGAACGGGAACAAAGCGCATCTGTGACTGAAAGGGCGGAGCCGTCTACACAGGGGGCAGTTCGTCGACAGATTAATCCTACCTAAAGGTGACACTATGAATCCTCTTTTTGGAGCGAACAACGGTGCGAAGAATAAGGGAGCGGCGCAGGGTGTGCAGCGGGAATCGATCATTCATGAGTACATCGCCATCATCATGCGCGGTAAATTCACGGTCCTGTTGACGTTTGGGATTGTCTTCGGCGTCATCGCCTGGTATACATTTACGGTTCAGCCCGTGTACGAAGCGAGCTCGCTTGTGCTGATCGATATGCGCGGACGGGACGGAGCGCTTCCTGTGTTCGACATTGTTGGCACGGCGACTGCAAACAAGATCACAAACGAGCTTGAGGCGCTGAAATCGAACGCGAACATCACAGCCGTCGCCAATGCCCTCATTGCGCGACGATACTCCGAGACCTATTATCCGCCGCATCTGCTGAAGATCATTCGCCAGCCCGAAGGCGCGTATTCGAAAGATTCAGTTGCCTCGGTGCAGACGGTGATCACGCGTCTGAGCAACGAAGTTGAATTCACTCCGATCAGGGAATCGGACATCATCCGCATTACGGCGCGAAGCACGGATCCGTGGGAGGCGGCGCTGATTGCCAATGTGTACACTGAAGTGTATTCGAATCGAAATCTCAGCAACAGCCGTCAACGTTCGCAGGCGCTGAGGGAATTCCTGCAGGCGCAGGTGGATTCGAAGCGGACTGCGCTCGATACGACCGAGATGCATCTGCAGCAGTATATGAAGCAGTCGGGTGTGGTGACGCTCGACGCCGATGCGAACAAGACTGTCGATGCGCTTTCGGCACTCGAGGCTCAGCGCGATGCGATGGAAGTCGAAAAGAGTTCGATGCAAAAAACACTCGCCTCGTACCAGGACGAATTGACGCGGCAGGAGCCGAATGCGGCCAGGGCGATCGGCGAATCGAACGACAGTTACATCCACATGCTGCAGGAGCAGCTGGGCAGGCTCGAGGTGCAGCGTGATGTGACGATCGCACAGAATCCCGGCGCCGTGCAGGAGAAGTTGTATTCGGACAAACTCAAGGAGATTAACGGGCAGATCAAGGAGATTAAAAAGAAACTCGACGAGCGCACGAAGGAATATCTGAAGTCGCTTCTTCCGGGCGGTCTCGAACCCGGCACGGGCAATTCACTCTTCCTGGCGCAGGTAAAGCAGAGGATCATCGAGCAGCAGATCGGATTGACCGGACTCAATGCCCGCATCAGCGCGCTCAACGGCGTGATCGCCGAGTCGGAGCGAAAGTTCAATACGATTCCCCAGAAGTCGATCAACCTGGCAAGGCTGCAGCGCTCCCGGTTGAGCTCCGAAAAACTCTATCTGCTTGTCGAGGAAAAATACAACGAGGCGGCGATCAAGGAAAAATCGGAATTCGGCAATGTGGATATCATGGACCAGGCAGCCGTGCCGTCTCGTCCCGTGAGTCCGAAAGTGCCGCAGAATTTGTTGCTCGGCTTCATTCTCGGGATGGGGCTCGGCATCGGCATCGTGTTTGTCCGTGCGGTGGCCGATCGTTACATACGCACGCCCGAGGATCTGAAGCGGTGCGGATTCGTGCCACTGTCGACCATTTCGACGATGAACGGAGAGATGAAGAAGATCGAGCAGGACATCACGGCGAGCAAACTGAAGCGATACCTGGATCCTCATCTGATCACACATTATCGGCCGTTGTCGCCGATGTCGGAATCGTATCGGCATTTGCGGGCGAAGGTGCAATACGTGCAGGTCGACAAGCCGCTGCATTCGATCGTCGTTACGAGCTGCAATCCGAAGGAAGGCAAGACGACCACCACGGCGAATCTGGCCGTCTGCTTTTCGCAGACAGAGCGCAAGGTGCTGCTTGTCGATGCCGATATGCGCAGGGCGAGCGTGCACACGCTTTTCGGGTTGAGAAACCTCTACGGCCTTAACGAGCATTTGTTCGGCAAGGCGACTGTCGATGAGGTGATACAGAAGGAAGTGCTGCCGAATCTTGACATCCTGACCTGCGGCATGCTTCCTCCGAATCCGGCTGAGATTCTCGGATCGAAGCGCATGAAGGATTTCATCGGGCAGATGAAGCAGCGGTACGATATCGTGCTGTTCGATGCTCCTCCGCTTCTGGCCGTGACCGATGCTGCCGTGCTCGCCACGGAAGCGGACGGCGTGCTGCTTGTGGCATCGGCCGGCGAGACGCATGCGGCGGGACTGGAGCGCATCGCTGAATTTCTGGATAGCGTGGGTGTGAAGATGCTGGGTGTCGTGCTGAACCGTTTCGACGCGAAGAAGGCGTACGGCAACAGCTATTCGACGTATGCCAGCTATCATTACGGGTATTACGGATACGAGCTTGGGTATCATCGCAAGAATGGCGAAGTCAAAGTTAAAAAACAATAAAAGGAGACTACCACTGTGAACCGTCAAGGAAGATCATCATTCGTGCTTGCAGCCGTCATCGCACTATTGAGCCTGTACTCACCAACTGCCTCGGCACAGATCGGACTCGGAAGTCTGCTCTCGGCGACATCGGACCGTGTCACAAGCACGAACTATTACTTTGCGCGGCCGAACGATCTGACCATCATCGTCAATGTCGTCGGATTCGTTCAGCGGCCCGGCCGCTACGAGATCGCAAGCACGATCGATTTGATCAATCTCATTTCGCTTGCAGGCGGACCCATGCCGGACGGTGCGCTCAACAAGGTCACGATCACGCGCATCGTGAAGACGGGCGAGCAAACGACGTGGAAGAACATCCACGTTGATCTCGAGGATCTGAGGGCGGTCAAGAGCTCGGACCTGTTGCTTGAACCCGGAGATGTCATTGCGATGGATCGAACGGCGTGGTCGGCATTCAGGGACGGCTTCAGCGTTGTCGTGTCGGGCGCGATCATCGCGACGGCGGTTTCCCAGGTGATCATCGCCACCAGAAGATAGCGTCATGAAGCTGAAGCTTTTTACACACCGAATCCTTTCCCGTGCTGTCAAGGCGCTGACTCATCTGCGGCGCAGAAGCAGCACCGATCACCTGACACGGGAGCAGGAGGGGGATCGTCGACGGATATTCAAATCGATCGGAATGATCGCCTCGGCAAATCTGCTTGCGACGGCGTTTGCTGTCGTCGGATCATTCGTGCAGGCGCATTTCATCGCACCGGACGATCTTGGATTTGTGCGCAAGTACTCGATCGTAGGCGGATACGCCATCTTTTTGAGCTTCGGGCTGTTCAACATTCTGCAGCGCGAATATCCGGTGCTGATGGGCAAAGGGGAAGAGGATCGGGCGCGCCGCGCGGCGGCGATCGGCCAGACCTGGTGTCTGCTCGCATCAATCGTCGTCTGCTCCGTGCTTGCCGTGTTGAGCCTGATCGACTTCCTGCATGGGAGATGGCGTGAAGGCTGCGCATGGTTTATCCAGGTGGTCGCGGTCTGGTCGATTCTGTATGGAGGATATCTGACAACCACATTTCGCTCCGGACATGAATTCGAACGCTATGCAAAGGGGAGCCTCCTTTCATCGGTCACAGGACTGGCAGTGTTGCCGTTGTTTGTGGTGTGGCCCTTCAGCGCACTCGTGCTGAGGTCGGTTGCCGGCTCGATCGTGATGTCCACTTATCTGCATCGCATGCGCCCGGTGAAAGTCGGATTCCTCCTGCCGCTCATGGAATTCTTCGATCTCGTGAAACGCGGCATGCGATTATTTGTCGGCACATATATCCGTTATCATTTCTGGCCCACTGTTGAATTGTGGCTCATCCTCTGGATGGCGGGTGATGAAGGAGTCGGGCTCTTTATTTTTGCAATCATGATCTGCGAAGGGGGACTCCAGCTTACGACCGCGATCAATCAGGTGTATAGTCCGCGCATCGCTCAGCGATTCGGCGAAACCGGCAGTCTGGCTGCCTGCCTGAGATATTCGCTGAAGCCGACGGTTATCAACACGATGATTGCCCTTGTCATCACGGGAACAATCTGGGTGGTATTTCCTCCCGTTGTGGAAATGTTCTTTCCGAAATACATGGCAGCCATTCCCATCGTGCGCGTGCTTGCCTTCGATATCATCGTCGTCGGATTGAGTCTGCCGGTTTTTATGGTGCAGGTGTTGGAGGATTACGCCACGCAGACGGCGGCGGCAGTCATCGGCATCGGCATGCTTGCAGGCGTAGCGTACATGCTCCATCAAGCCGGAATGGGAATCATGTCTGTTGTCTGGGGAACGATTGCCGGGCGCTTCACATTCGTTGCGATCTCGCTGCTTTCGCTTGGCATGAGACTTGGCCGCGAACCTCTGTCCCCTGTGTCCGAAACCATCGCATAAATCCATCAACAATCCCGATACAATGAACTACTGGCTGACACGATCGTCCGACCGGATATTGGAAACCGCTGCCGCAGGGTTTCTGACCTTGGCGATTCTTTCATTCGTCTCGCCTCAGGTTGGCCAATTGGGGCACGGACTTCGCACAACGATTCCTGCGCTTATGATCTCGGCGGTATTCATTCTGTATCTGAATCGCAGCGCATTCTCGGAGGCGCTCAGTGAGTATGGTATGGTGTTTGTACTGGGATTGGTGTTCCTGATGCAGGCCTTCGCGCGATTCATGTATGCAACGGAATCCGCAAATCTCACGCACACGTTCGTTGAAGGTCCGCTGCTTACGCTTGTGACGCTCCTCTGGATCCTCGCGTACAGCCGAACGAGTAACGGTGCGATGCGCCGTTTGCGGACGATGCTGTTATTCGGATGGTGTCTGAGTCTGGCATTGGGCGTGCCGACGCTGCTCGACCGGCCCGGTGTTGCGCGCACGACGATGGGGAATATTTTCGCAAACGAGAATGCCGCAGTGTGGGCGCCGTTCGGAGTTGGCGAATACACGATCTATACAGCGCTCGGGGTATGTTTCGCGCCGCTGTTGCTGCATGCAAAAAATCTGAACGGATGGCTGCGCGTGCCGGCGATCGCGCTTGTGATGCTTTCAGCGGTCGCAGTGATCATGTCGACATTCACGATGGCCGCGGCAATTCTGGTGCTGAGTTTCACCGGAACGCTGTTCGTTTGGACGCTCGAGGTCGACGGGATCCGACGCGTACTGCGCTCGATGCTTGTCGTCGTACCGTTGGCCATGCTGCCGCTGCTGTACAATGCGGCCGGAGAATACAGGCAGACGAAATTCATTGTCGACAAGTTCGAACGGCTCTATGAGGGACTCTCGAGTGCCGGACTGGCCAAGGGAGATGAAACACAGCGTGGCGAATGGTTCGTTGAAGAAATGGAGGAGGTGTGGAATGAACCATTCCTGGGATATATTCCCCATGTCACAGGTGTGCGCGGACACGGACACAGTTCACTCTCGAACTCGCTCGTGCTCTTTGGAGTATTCGGGACCGGGGTCTGGATTGTTTTCCTGTTGAAAATGTTCCGTGCGAGCTGGAACGGATCGACTCTTGTTGTCGAGCGATATGGACTTGCGATCGGATATCTTGTCTTGTTTCTGGCCGGCATTCTTAATCCGATCTGGCATGCACAGGCGTCGCTCGCCGCCTTGTTTGTGATGACGATTCCTGATGTGGCAATGGATCAGGCCGAGGGTGTAATCGGTGAAGCAGGCAATGATGAAGGACAGGGAGCATATGAATACTGAATTTTCACTTGTGCTGGGATCGAACATCTGGACGCATCACCAGGTGCCGCTGGCGAAGGCCATCGTCTCGCTCATGGGCACGGAACGTTTCACGTATGCGGTCTTTGACCGCGTGGATGAAGAGCGCCGCATGATGGGATGGGAGGATCGACAGAATATTTCCTGGGTGAGCGGTCCTCCTGCCGACGAGCAGAGACGACGGGAACTGATCGAGCGCTGCATCGATGCCGATGTGATGATCTGGGGCTCATGTCCCGAAGAGATCCTTCGCGCACGCGCGGCGCGCGGCGGATTGACATTTGTCCAGAGCGAGCGCATGCTTAAGAAGCCGTTTCATACGCTCCGCATGCTTAATCCCCGATACGCCAAAGGGATGCGGCATTTCAAATCACTGACGAATCCTTCTCACATCCACGCGCTTGCCATCGGATATCATGCGCCGGGGGATCTGCTTCGACTCGGCGCCTTCGGCAGGCGCATTTGGAATTGGGGATATTTCGTTGAGGTCGGCGCTGTTCCTCCGGCGCCGGTCGGAGACAGGCCGCTGCGTATCCTCTGGGCGGGACGCATGCTCGATTGGAAGCGTGTCGATGTGCTGCTTCGGGCCGTTGCACGCATACAACACATGCCGTGGTTCGGCGAGTGCACGATGATCGGCGACGGTCCGATGCGGGCGCAGCTGTCGGAGATGATGCGGACACTGAGGCTCGATCCGGAGAAAGTGCGTCTTGAACATTCGCTCCCGTTCGCACAGGTCAGGGCGAGAATGCGCCAGAGCGATCTCTATGTGATTCCGAGCAACCGGCATGAAGGCTGGGGTGCGGTGGTGGGCGAGGCGATGGCGGAAGGCTGCATCGTGATTGCGAACGAGGAGGCAGGAGCTTCGCGCGTGCTGATCACGCCGGGTGGGACTGGATTTCTATTTCCGGACGGCGATGTGCGGCGTCTGGCATCAGTGATCGAGCATGCGGCGAACCAGTACGAGCTGCGCGTTCGTGTGCGTCGGGCAGCCTGGGAGCGCATGCACAGGTTGTGGAATCCGCGCATCGGCGCGGAACGCATTCTCGGGCTGGCATCGGGACTGCTTGGGCTTTCGCCCATGCCCGAGTACGAACGCGGTCCGTGTGCGCCCTGTATCCGGCCCGCCGACACGGCGCAGACTGCCGATACTCCTACGGAAGCACTGGATGCAACCAGGGATCCGCTAATCATACACAGGTCGGCATGACACACAGGCGCCACATGCATGGGAATCTGCTGTGCCTCTTTGCCTCGGCTTTACTGTTTACAGGCTATGTGCTCGAAGCGCGAGCGCAGACGACGTACTATCTGGCCGCTGAAGGAAACGATACGTACGATGGGCGATCGGCTGAACGTCCATGGCAAACGATTGCCCGGCTCAACGCGGCAATGCTCGCACCGGGAGACATTGTCTGTTTTCATGCGGGAGATGTGTTTATGGGAATGATTCTGGCGTGGGTCTCCGACGTGACATATGAGTCATACGAATATGAGGAATCGCGCATGTTGTTCGCATCGAACGAGCCGCGTGGCATCTCGGAGACCGGTCCGGTTCGGCATTCTAAGCCCGTTATTGCAGGGTCGGTGCCGGTGAAGAAGTGGAAGCGATATCGGGGTTCGATCTACAGCGCGCGCGTCGAGCAACAGGTTGGGAATGTGTTCGCCAACGGAGTCCAAATGACGCTGGCCAGGTTTCCGAACAGCGGATGGTTGCGCGTCGACGCCACTGCGAACGGAACAACGGACATCGCCTCTTCGGGAGTCACGCAGGCGGCTGGATATTGGCAGGGAGGACAGATCCGCATCCGCTCGACGAATTACACATTTGAAACGCGGCCTGTCGAGTCGTCGGAACCCGGACGGCTGCGTCTTGCCGGACATGCGAACAACTATCCGAATAATTTTTCGTACGGCGTCAAAGCGGGCTTCGGATTCTATCTCGACAACAAGCTTGCGGCGCTGGACGCGCCTGGAGAATGGTATTACGACAACCAATCGAAGATGCTTTATTTCTATGCGCCGCGCGGTGCCGATCCGAATTCTCTCACGGTTGAAGCGAGCGTGTATCCGTACGGAGTGCAGACCTCGAAGAGCGGTCTTCGCATACGAGACCTCGAGTTTAGGAATCAGAGCCTCTCCGCATTGAAATTTGAAGGTTCGACGCGCGACACGAAGATCGAATCCGTTTCCATCTCAGGCGCAATGACACACGGCATCGAAGTCGGCGGAACATCCGCATCATATCTCATCGATCGTACGACGATCGATCGAGTGAATGGACAGGGCATCCTCCTCGCGCATTCGACGCATACAGTCGTCTCGCGCAATCGCATCACGCGCATCGGGCTTGTGGCGGGATACGGCATCGACAACGAGCATGGCATGAGCGGCGTCGTGTTGCTTGGGGGATCGGACAACGTGCTGAGAGCGAACAGGATCGACAGTGTGGGATATATCGGCATTCGCTCGGACGGATCACACAACCGGGTTGAGGATAATACGATTACGAACGTGATGCTCCGGTTGTCGGACGGAGGCGCGATTTATGCGTACAATGAAAACGGATTCACATACGGCTCGATCTGGAAACATAATACGATCATCAACGCTCCGGGCAACGTCGACGGCGCACCCGCGACGCAACCCGAGGCGCACGGATTGTATTGGGATTTCCGGTGTCACGATATGACGGCAGAGGACAACCGCATCGAGCAGACGACGAGCAGCGGATTGTTCATGCAATACGGATGTTACAACAATACGATACGCAATAACGTCATTGCGCACACCGGAGAAAATCCGATACACATCATCACAGACAGGAAGTACACATACGGCGGCAACACAATCAAGGGCAATATCTTCACTTCGGAAGGGCGGATGGCCTCGATGTATCTGCAGTTCGCCGATGCCGACTTTCATCCGATTGGCGAGCTGGACAGCAATTATTATTCGACGACATCGGACAATCCGGCCGTGAAGCGAGTCTATTCATCGGGCGGTGAATGGAAATCGAAAGACTATTCGCTGCGTCAATGGCAGGAGCTTTCGAAGCAGGATCTCCATTCGCAGGAAATCTTCAGGCAACCGGCGTCGTTTTTTTTCCGCATGAATCCAAAATAAAATTTTTATAAATCGCCGAAGCCGATCGGAGCGGCGGTCTCAATCTCATCGATTGCGTTTCACATCGAACATTTCATGGTAGTTTTTACAAGACCTGAAGAATATTCGGCAGGTGACAGTTACCCGACTATCTGCTCTTTTGAACCGACAGACTTTTGTTCAATCAAACTAAGCGAGGGATGATTTGTAAATATTACGAGTAATCTGACAAAAA
>DATGXR010000152.1:0-19896 GCA_035298825.1 Bacteroidota bacterium | reverse complement strand
GAGAAAATATTGTTCGGGATGCAGAACGGTGATCGTCTCATGGCTGGCGCTGGTACCGAGTGGCAGCGCACCGCATATCGTGATCGTGTTGGAACGTTCAAAAAATTTTCTCGAGATCTCAAGCGTGTTCATCGTGTTCATCCCGGCGGTGACAGCCGTGTTCTCAACCGACACGTACCGCGTATCGGGTTCGATTGTGACAATGGGGGGCGCGCCGACCGTATTGGAAGGTGTCACGCGCACATCCACGCAATTGCGATTGATCGAGAGCGCCGAATTGAACGCGGCATATCCCCACGGTTCATCGTCCCACATCCAGCCTGTACCCCAGCGCTGTGCATCGAAGTACGTATCGTCGCCGACAAGGTCGCCCTCGACTCGTTTGATGCCCGCCTTCGATTTCTGTTCCGCAACGATGGCCGCGATCGCAGCACTCGAGAAATCGGGATCGCCTCCGCCCTTGACGTAAAGATTCCCATAGAGAACGCTGTCACGCACATACCCATCTGAATAGAAGCGTGTCGTGAACGCGAACTTCGGTCCGAGGCGTATCAGCGCCGCGGCCGTGGTGAGCAGCTTCATGTTCGACGCCGGACGCATCAGCAGGTCCGCATTCCTTTCGTAGAGCACGTCGCCTGTCTTCAGCGCTACGATCTTCATCGATGTGACAACGGGACGTAACACTGTATCTGCGAGGATGCGATCGATCGATTCGCGGAAGGCGGGCGCGTTCGCGTTCGCCGATACGGGATCCTGCGCCATGCGTGAGGACGAGCATCCCGCAAACACGAACAACGCTGCAAGCAGGAGTGAGATCAGGTGCCGGGAGAGTGATGCCATTGAAATGGATGCAATAATGAAGAGCGCGTAAAATAACGTGCCAGTCAATAACAATGGGACAGCAGCGAAATTTATTACGCGCTCTAAGTGAAAAAGAGCGCTTCCGAGCGTTCGGAAGCGTGTGCGCATGCATTGAAAGTAAAGATTAATTCGGCCGTGTGCAATATGATTATTCCGGTATTCTTGAAATTCGCACATCTTTTCGTATCTTTAATGTATGGGTAAGAAAATTGTCATTTTGGGAATTGAGACATCGTGCGATGAAACATCGGCCGCGGTGATGGCTGACGGCGTGCTGCTGTCGAATATCATTTCATCGCAGATCGTGCATCATCAGTACGGGGGTGTCGTCCCCGAGCTCGCCTCGCGCGCGCATCAGCGATACATCATACCGATCGTCGAAGAGGCGTTGAAAAAAAGCGGAATCGGAAAACAGGAATTGTCTGCAGTTGCGGTCGCCATGGGACCGGGACTGATGGGCGCGCTCCTTGTGGGAGTGAATTTCGGAAAGGCGCTCGCCTACGGACTCGGCATTCCGTTTATCGGCGTCAACCATATGGAAGCTCATATCTATTCGAATTTCATCGAGCCTCCCGTGCCGCAGTTTCCCTGCCTGAATCTGACTGTCTCTGGCGGACATACGCAGCTTGTGCTCATGAGCGACGATTTTACGTACGAGCTCATCGGCGAAACGAGAGACGATGCGGCGGGCGAAGCGTTCGATAAAGTGGCGAAGATGATCGGGCTCGGATACCCGGGCGGTCCGCGCATCGATGCGCTTGCAAAGAAGGGCAATGCGAAGGCGATTCAATTTCCGCGGACGATGCTGCACGACGACGAGTTCGCATTCAGTTTCAGCGGCATCAAGACGGCGGTCTTGTACTATCTTCGCGACAATCATCTGCAACCGGTCAACGGGCAATGCGTCATTCCCGACGGGAGACTGGCCGACATTTGCGCGAGCTTTCAGGCGTCGGTGATCGACGTGCTCGTTAAGAAAACAATGCACGCCGCGAAGCGTTTTGGCGTGAGGCACATCGCCGTGGGCGGAGGCGTGTCGGCGAACTCGTCGTTGCGCGGGAGGATGAGCGAGGCGGGAGCAAAGATCGGATGTACCGTGTTTTTCCCGAAGCTCGAATACTGCACCGACAATGCGGCAATGACCGCCGTGGTCGGATATCGAAAACATTTGCGCGGGATTTATTCACCGCTTTCATCGAGCGCGATATCGAACCTCGACATCGCGGCGGCCTCGTGATCGTTGAAGAACGCTGAATTGACGTCTGGTTAAAGATCCTGTATATCCTTCGAACGATAGGAAGAGAAGCATTTCGCACTTACGCATTCAGGATGTAATTCCTTGCTGCTTGCGACGAAGACCAGAATTCAGAGTGTCAAAATACCACGCGCTTGCGGCGTGGAGTTTCATTAACTTGATGTAACTTCTGTATTAACATATTATTCATGAATCGAATCGCCTCAACTTTTGAACTGCTGAAACGGGAACATGCGCACGCGCTCATTCCGTATATCACACCTGAATATCCAGTCGCCGGCTCGACCGTGCCGATGATTCTTGCGCTCGCCCGCGCCGGAGCTTCGATGATCGAAGTCGGCATTCCGTTCAGCGATCCGCTGGCCGACGGTCCGACCATACAACATTCATCGTATCGCGCCATCGAAAACGGAGTGACGATTCCACGCATCTTCGAGGCGGTTCGTGAAGCGCGAAAAACAACGCAGGTGCCGATTATCCTCATGGGCTACATCAATCCGATCCTGCATTACGGCATCGAGAAATTCTTTGCCGAGGCCGGCGCGTGCGGTGTCGACGGAACGATCGTTCCCGATCTGCTGCCGGACGACAGCGCTGAATACCGGCGCTGCGCCGAAGCACACGGCATCAGTCCGGTTTTCTTGATTGCGCCCACATCGACGGATGAGCGCATCCGCCTGATCGACCAGTGCTCGGGCATTTTTTCATACTGCGTGTCCGTCACCGGCGTCACCGGAGCTCGCACAGCCTTGGGCGGAGACGGGGGCATCGCCCCGTTTTTGAAGCGCGTTCGTTCGCTCACGACGAAACCGTTTGTTGTCGGATTTGGAATCTCACGCAAGGAACACGTCGACGAGGTGTGCGCATATGCCGATGGAGCCGTCGTCGGGTCCGCGTTGATCAATGCGGTCGGACAGGAGACCACGCCAGAGCGTGCGGCGGAACGGGCCTCGGAATTTTTACATCAATTATCACACGGCGTGTAAGGAACAGGAATGGACTCATCAATAAACAGTTGGCGCATCAAGATCGACGAAATTGACAAAACGCTTGTTGATCTCCTGAATCAGCGCGCGCACTGTGCCGACGAGATCGGCAGGATCAAGGAAACGATGGGACTTCCTGCGTATTCGCCCGAGCGTGAGCATGAAGTGATTGAAAATATCATGAAACATAATCGCGGGCCGCTGAGCGATTTGGCGCTGCGACGGTTGTTTGAACGGATCATCGATGAATCGAGATCGCTTGAGCGTGAGGCGATGACTGCGCGGCAGAGTGGGGAGCGCAAGTAACGCGGTGAAAACGATCATCAGAACATTTTTGGTGCTTTGCGCCGCGTGCGCGGGCATGGCGTATTACGTGATCTGGGCGCCGATCTCATTTCAATCGCCCAAGACGGTTGTGATCAGCAAGGGCCGGTCGTTCGCGGCGGCTGCGGAGATCCTCCGCGATTCGGGGATCATTTCAAATACGTTCGTCTTCCGCGTCGTCGGCAAGGTATTCGGCATACAGACTGTAAAGGCGGGCAAGTATACGTTTGACAACGGCGTCTCGACGCTCGAACTGATGCGCGATTTGCAGACGGGAAGGAATGCGACTTCGTTTTTTGTGACGATTCCCGAAGGATATCGCGCGCGTCAGATTGCCCGCGCGCTCAGACGCGATGTCGGCATCGATACGGCGAAATTCATGGCGCTGTGTGCGAAGGCAGGCGAGTTCGACCTGCCGGGACGAGCGGGATCGCTTGAGGGATATCTTTTTCCTGATACCTATGATTTTCCATGGCACGAGGACGAACGCGTCATTCTCTCCCGCATGGTGAATCAGTACCGACGGTTCTTTGCGGACAGCCTGGTGCGCCGCGCCGCCGCCCTGAAGCTGACCGTGAATGAAGTCATGACGATCGCATCGATTGTTGAAGGCGAGGCGGTCAGGGATGATGAACGGCCGATCATTGCCGGATTGTATTACAACCGGCTGAAAAAGAAAATGCGGCTCGAGGCCGATCCGACGATCCAGTATGCAATTCCGGACGGGCCGCGTCGACTGACATATAACGATTTGCAATTGGAGTCACCTTACAATACGTACAGAAAAGCGGGACTGCCTCCGGGACCGATCAATAATCCGGGCCGGGCATCCATCCTCGCTGCGCTGTATCCGGCGAAGCATAATTATCTGTTCTTCGTGGCTGACGGGAACGGGGGACATGTGTTCGCGCGCACGTACGACGAGCATATGAAGAATGTGAGAGCATACAGAAAGCTCCGCGCGGAACGCTAGCGGGACCACTGCCATCGATGCTGTTCAATCAATGGAGGAGAAGGTGAAAACGACCGATCTGTTGTTTAGAGAAGTATGGGAGAAATCATTCGATGGAATGCGCATCGTTGACGATCAGGGAACGATCATCCTGGTGAATGAAGCGTTTTGCAGTATGGTCAGAATGAAAAAGGAACAGTTGATCGGCAAGCCCGCGTCGATTATCTACGCGCCCCTCTATCAGCAGAAAATCCAGGATAAGCTGTGCGAACGCATTGCCCAGCGCACAGTCTCGCCGCATTTCGAAAGCAAGTACACGCTCTGGACCGGCGAAGAGTCATGGTTCGAGCTTTCAAATTCATATCTTGAGATTCCCGGCGAGTCCGTCAAGCTGCTCAGTATTTTCCGCGATATCACCGAAGCGAAACATGCCTACGAGGCGCTTTCGGAAAGCGAAGAGCGCTACCATGCCGTGAGCGATTATATGCTGGACCTGATCAGCCAGACGGATGTGGAAGGATTTTTGCAGTATGTGAGCAGCTCGCACATGACCGTGCTCGAATACACAAGCGATACGCTGAAGGGGAAGAATCTCAGCGAATTTGTGTATCCCGAGGATGCGGAACGCCTTAAATTCATCCTGACATCGATCGCATCGAGCAGGATGGCGAACAGGTTCGAGTTCAGAATACGCCATGCGTTGGGCAATTACATCTGGCTCGAGAGCGTGATCAATCCGCTGATGACGCGCGATAATAAGAACGTGCGCGGATTTGTCTTTGCGGCGCGTGACATCACCGAGCGCAAGCGCGCGGAAGAAGCCCTCATGTCGAGCGAGCAGTTTTATCGGTCGCTCATCAACAACTCGTCGGACATTATTCTCATCGTCGGAGCGAACTATACGATCCGGTACGGCACGCCGTCCGTCGAGCGCATTCTGCATTATCAGCCGCAGGAGGTGCTCGGGAAAAATGTGGTGCAGTTCGTGCATAAGGATGAACGCGAAGCGCTCCATCACGCGTTCAGAGAAGTGATGAAGTCGCATAAATCTCGATCGTTCCAGCATCGTGTGCTGAAGAAAAACGGCGAATGGCTGTATGCCGAAACGATCTTCAAATATTTCATCGATCATCTGGGGATGGAATGCGTGCTGCTGAACACACGCGACGTGACAGAACGTGTGGAGGCGGAACGCGAATTGCGCGAGGCACACGCGTCGCTCGAGCAGCGCGTGCGCGAACGGACTGCCGAGCTCGTCGAAACGAATCAGGCCTTGAGCGAAAGCGAGGAGACGGCGCTTGCCTTGCTGAATGCGCCGACTGACAGCTCGATGCTGTTGGATGCCGAGTTTCGCATCCTCGCCATCAATGAAACCGGACTGAAGAAGATCGGGTTGCCGCTCAACGAACTGCTGGGTCAGGAGGCGTTCAACGCGCTTCCATCGGAGGTGGCTGTCAATCGCCGCGCACGGGCCACTGAGGTGATGGAACGACGCTCCGCCGTGCGATTCGATGACGAGTTCGACGGCGTGTATTATGCGAACAGCATGTATCCGGTTTTCGACAGCGAAGGAAAGGTGGCGCGCATCGCCTTCTTTTCGCAGGATATCTCGGATCGCAAACGCGCCGAGCAGCAGCTGCGCGAGAGCCGTGAACGCTACAAACGCATCACGGATACTGTTACCGATTACATCTTTACCGTGCGCGTGAAAGATGGAATGCCGATCGAAACGATACACCGCCCCCAATGCGTGCTCGTCACCGGATATACGGTTGATGAATTCAAATCGAATCCGTACTTATGGATTACCATGGTGCATGAAGAGGACAGGGAACGGGTGAAGGCTCATGCAGACAGCGTCCTGGCGCTGCGCGATCCGGGACCGATCGAGCACCGGATCATCTGCCGCGACGGGCGTGTGCGTTGGGTGCGCAATACACCGGTGGTACATCGCGACGAGCGGGGGAATATCATCTCGTACGACGGCGTGATACACAACATCACCCGCCGCAACGCTTCCGGTTCACGATCTGCGGATGTCGATTGATTCAATGCCGGGAGGGACTCGGCACGATGTTAATAAACGCACTTCCTCGCTTCATCGGCGAACGCCTCGAGAAGCTCAGGCTCCGCCTCAAAAAAATGATCCGACGGCGAGAGGATGTATCGTCCGCCGGCGCCTGCCGCCTCGAAACATTCCCGAACCGCGCGGCGCGTCGTGTCCGGCGTGCAGCCCGTGAAGAAATGAAACTGATCGAATCCCCCGATCATGCACACCCGGTGACCGATCCGCGCCTTGGCGGCCGCCAGGATCGTGTCGCCTCCCATCGCCTCTGGCGTGAATGTCTCCATCGCATCGGTCTTCATATCCGCGATCTGCTCGAGGATCGGCATCATCCCTCCGCATGTGTGGTAGACAATGCGCTGTCCCGCGTCGTGCGCCGCCTCGATCAACCGCGTGTCGTACGGCGCCACAAAGTCGTCGAACATCGTCGGAGAAATGACGCTCGTCGATGCGTCGCCTCCGCCGAGTTCCATAATGTCGAACTTCGCTCCACGCGTTGAATCAATGAATGTTTTTTTTCGCTCGAACAAAATCTGCAGCAGCGCATGGACCCATTGCGGATCATCGTATGTTTCCATGATCAATTGCTCGATGCCGAACAGCACCGAGGCGTCCTGCCAGCATCCGGGTTGTCCGTAGACATCGAAGCAGGCGACCGTGCCCCGCACCATGCCCCGGCTTCCAAATTCGTCGGCCTGCCTGTTCACCTCCTCCACGTCGCACAGCGGCTGCGTCGCATATCTGGCGATGATGTCGATATCCGATTTCTCCTTCACAAGCCTCTCCGACACCCACGACGTATGCTCGTTGCTTTGAAGAACCATCGTGAGATTCCGTTCGGGCGTCACGAATGTGTAACGCGTAGTGGCGTAGCGGTCGTTCGGCAGATTCTCCACGACGACACGCCAACGGTCCGATACGGTGCGATGCGGTTCGAGATATCCCGGAACGTGCGTCGGATCGGGAAACGCACCCCGGTGTTTCGCCGGCTTG
Source organism: Bacteroidota bacterium (assembly GCA_035298825.1). Lineage (GTDB taxonomy): Bacteria > Bacteroidota > Ignavibacteria > UBA10030 > UBA8401 > CAISDA01. The sequence goes on along the minus strand of DATGXR010000152.1, from coordinate 12,460 downwards.
TGGGCGTTGACCCAGAGAATCGGATCGAGTCCGAAGCGGTCGAAGAAGTTATCGTTCGACATCCCATTTAAATACCGATCGAGAAACGACGGCATGAGATGATGCGTCGTGACCGGCAGCCTGTCGGGCTGCGAGCCGGTGAGCGCGCACAGAAAACGTTCTTTTGGGGTCATGGTATATTAGTGTGAATGTGTGCTGAGATATTTTTTTCGAATGCAGTCGTTCATATCGCAGATCGCACATTGATACTGCTCTCGTTTCACATCGGTGCCGATGCCGATGATGCCGCTGACGGATTTGACGGGCAGCATCAGCGCCGATGACGTGAGTGTGATTCCACAAAAACCTGGAGGCAGCAGCGTGAACAGGGCATGCTGCTCGGCGACGCTCCAGTCGCAGTAGCCGGGACTGTAACGATTGGTGATCTTTTCATTCATCTCCGATGCAGCAGCGTCAATCGCTCGTTCGATCGCATCGGCGGCGGCTTCGGCGTAAACGCTTCCAAGCGTGTCGTACACAAATCCGCCCATCATATCGCCCGCGGCCATCTGCTGACGAGAAAACCGTTCAATTCCGCCGCCGATTGTCGCAGCGAAGAGTGCAAGCGATGTTGAATAACGGAGACGCTTGGCGATGATCGATCCGGTGTTGAACCGCACGTCGCGGCAGTGCACATCGGACGAGGTGAGGTCAAGCTCCGGTCCGGTGATGAGATGGTAGCCGCAATGGACATCGAGCAGTCCGGCCGCCGTCGCAAGCGCCTCGTCGATCATCTCCGGAAGATATTCGGGAGCCGGAATGTCGATGTAGCCGAGCGCGCATTCGACATCCTTGGGCGTGACATTCAACGACGCGGCGTCGAGTTCGAATGTGTGCGTGTGCGCATTCACGAAGTCATCTGCAGCGTATTGAGATATTCAACCGCGCCCTGCGGATCGGGCGAATAGAAATCGGCGCCGATCTTCTGTGCGAATTCAAGCGTGAGCGGCGCGCCGCCGACAAGCACCTTCGTGGAAGGGAAGATCTCTTTTACTTTTTTGACGGATTCTTCCATGCTCGCCATCGTCGTGGTGAGCAGCGCACTCATGCCGACGACGCACTGTGGATTCTCTTTCACCGCATCGATAAATTTCTGCGTCGAGACATCGGTGCCGAGATCGACGATCTTCCAGCCGGCGCCTTCGAGCATCATCGCGACGAGTTTTTTTCCGATGTCGTGAAGATCGCCCGCCACTGTGCCGATGACGACAGTGCCGCGGAGTTTCACTTCAGCGCTTTTGAAGTACGGCTGCATATGCACCATCGATGCGTTCATCGCGCGCGCGGCCATCAAAAGATCGGGCACGAAAATTTTCTTGTCGCGAAATTTTTCTCCGACGCGGTTCATTCCCACCATGAGCGCCTGTGTGAGCACTTCCTGAGGCGTGGCGCCTGCGGCAAGCGCCTGCACGGTGAGTTCATCCGCTCCGTCCTGCCCCTTCAGATCGGGGGGGAACGGCGCTTTGGCGTTGACCTTTCCACGCTCAACGCACATGGCGAGTGTTGCAAGCAATTCGGTCGAGGTCATATGTGTGTGTGTCAAATCGCAATATGAATGATCAGCCGCGATGTGTCACACGGCTGTGAGCTTACTGTGTTTTCTGCTGTAGAAGAAAAAGATTGCAAGTCCGATCGCCATCCAGATGATGAGCCGCAGCCAGGTATCGGTCGGCAGGGCCAGCATTTGAATGAATGCGGCAAGCGCGCCGAGGATCGGCACGACCGGAACCCATGGCGTACGAAACGGCCGCTCAAGATCGGGACGAGTGCGGCGCAGGACGAGAATTCCAAGGCAGACGATGAGAAATGCAAGGAGCGTGCCGATCGACACGAGCTCTCCAAGAATGCCGATGGGGAAGAGACCTGCAATAACCATCGACACCGATCCGGTGATGATCGTCGTGATGTACGGCGTGCGAAATTTCGGATGAACGCGCGAAAACGTCTTTGGAAGCAGCCCGTCATTCGCCATCGAGAAGAAAATACGCGGCTGGCCCATCAACATCACGAGAATCACGGAACTCAATCCCGCGATCGCGCCGATCTTAATCAACGGACGGAGCCAGAAGAGGCCAGGACCTGCGGCGTTCACACCGACGGCGATCGGATCGGGAACGTTCAACTCTGTGAAGCTCACAATGCCGGTGAGTACGAGACCGACGAGGATGTAGAGCACAGTCGCGACGGCGAGTGAACCCAGAATGCCAATCGGCATATCGCGCTGCGGATTGCGCGCCTCCTGCGCGGCGGTCGAGACGGCGTCGAATCCGATGTAGGCGAAAAAGATCACGCCCGCGCCGCGGAGAATGCCGCTCCATCCGAACTGGCCGAATGTGCCGGTGTTTTCAGGAATGAACGGCGTGTAATTCGAGGGAACAATGTACCAGATTCCGAATCCGATGAAGAGCAGCACCACCGACACCTTGACGATCACGATGATGTTGTTGATTCGCGCGGACTCACGGATGCCGATCACAAGCAGCACGGTCATGATTGCGATGATGAACATCGCGGGAAAATTCAAAATGGCGCCCTCGTGAAAAATCCATCCCTGTCCCGGAATGTGGTCGAGCGGGGCGCTTGAAAGTGATGGGGGAACCGTGATGCCGAAATCCTTCAGGAAGCTCACGACGTATCCACCCCAGCCGACGGCGACAGTGGACGAGGCGAACAGGTATTCGAGTATCAGATCCCAGCCGATGATCCATGCGATGAATTCGCCGAGTGTTGCATAGGTATACGTGTACGCGCTGCCGGCGACGGGAATCATCGATGCGAATTCGGCGTAGCAGAGTCCCGCGAACATACAGGCGAAGCCCGAGATGATAAACGAGATCACGATCGCCGGACCGGCGTACATTGCCGCGGCCTGGCCCGTGATGACGAATATTCCGGCGCCGATAATGGCCCCGACGCCGAGTGTGGTCAGATTCGTGGCCGTCAGTGTGCGATGGAGGCCGTGTTTATTTTCATGAGAATGGTCGATGAGCTGCTGAATGGATTTTGTCGCCAAGAGAGGTGATGCCATGAGAAATCCCCGTATAAGAATAAATATCGCGGCTATTTCATCAATAGTACAAAACAAAACGCAGGTAAGCAAGATGTTAATCGGATTTCGGCGGTTTGCCTAAACGAGTGTACCCATAGATAAACACAAGTTATGCAACCTTTTTCGTTGTGTGATATGCAACACACACGCAGCGGGATTCGCCGATAAACATTGATTCTTCAGTCTGAATGTGCTACTTTATTTGTCGGAAACTGTGAACTTCGGATTTTAATGATAAAGGATCCCGTTGTCATGCGCCTGCGTGCATTGATCTGTGCAATGCTCTTTTCTTCGGTTTCATTCGGTCAGACATTTCAAGACAATCCCAATTCATATTATATCGGCAGGGGCCAAGACGCTTCGATCGATGTCGCACGCGCACGCGCCTATGCGAATATGGTCGAGCAGATACAGGTAATCGTCTCTTCGTCACTGCGCACCGCGACGTCCGAAAAAAATTCCTCGATGCAAAACTCGGCCGATCAGACGACGCTATCGTTTTCGTCGATCATGCTGCGCGATGTTCAAGAGGACGTCCAACAGGGTCAGGGAGTGGTGCGTGTCACAAAATACGTTATGAGATCGACGGTGCGCTCGATCTTCGAACAGCGCCGAAGGCAGATCCTTGATGAGCTGCGTGCAGCAGAAGCCGAGGCCGACGGCACTGCGGGTGTTGATGTGCAGCGGATGCTCGGACATTACTACGCGGCATGGCTCGCGACCGCACTCTATCCCGATACGCTGACGTATGCTTTTAGGTTTGGGGGAATGAGCACTGTGGCGGCCGGCATACCCATGGCAATGCAGCGCGTGTGCGACCGGATCCGATTCATTCCCGACCGGAAGATCGACGACGAATACACCACCTGGAAATATCGCGTGTCCTGGTCGGAGCGGCCTGTCACACATATGCGGTTCACGTTTCACGACGGACTGGGGGAGAGCGAAGAGGAGATCAGGGACGGCGCGGTGCAGGCGACATTTCTCTTTGCGGATAAACGCGAACGCCGCTTTCCTGCCGCGATCGAATATCATACTTCCGAATTTCATGATCCGCTTCTTGCCATAGCGGATTCGATTCGTTCGCCATTTGCTCCGAGAATGACCGTGGAAGTCCTGCTGCCCGGTGAAACGCGCACGGCTGTTGCCGACACTGTCGCTTCCGGAGCGGGACGGGCAACGAAAATACAACAATCGCTCACGGATGCCGGAACAGTTCAGGACGGCAGGCGAGATACCGCGCAAAAAAAGACGGCGCTTGCGATGCCCCGCGCGCTTCAGGTGCTTGATGCGAAGAAAAACGACCTGGCCTTTGTGAAGAGCGAGATGATCCGTCTCGGAAAACGCGGCGATCTGATCGCAGGAAAGAAAGACGATTTTGAATCGCTCGACGGCCTCTATGTGATCGTACTCGACGAGCAGGGCATCAGGGCGATGCTCCTGTACGATCGCAATACATATACGAATATCGCGACCGGCGAGCCGGTGCAGCTTCCCGATTACGCCGGAAAACGAATCCTCTGGGTGAAAGTGCAATGACACGGAAAGTTCAATGAAAAAAATTCTCCTTCTTCTTGTGATATACGCAGGCATTCTTTCCGCACAAACGCTGAATCGCCAGATGGTGATGGACTCGGTGTGGGAGTCGACGAAGCTCAATGTCGCCTATCCCGACAAAGCGCTGATCGTCGTGCATTCGCAGGTGGCGAATCTGTTGTTCGATGAACCGAACAGGAATCTGCAGGTTGAAAAAGTGGGAAGCGGAGATTGGAACGTGTACCTCACGCCGGGCACGGCTCGATTAAAAGTAAACGCCGACGGATTTCAGCAACTCGAGCTCCAGCCGTTGAATTTCAAACGCAAGCAGACGTATGAAATGAAGATCTCGGCGCTCGGTTTTACATCGCTCAGCCGCGCCGACGAGAATCTGTTCGAGGTCGTCTTTCAGCTGAACATGGCCGAAGTGTATGCGTGGTATGGCAATCTCACGCCCATTCTGTCAAAGTCGAAGCTCATTTCGTACAAAGTGCCGAAGGGACAATTCACATTCCGTTTCCAGAAGGCGGGCTATGTGGATGAACTCCGCACCGTGAGCGTGACGGGCAATCTGCAGATTCCGATAACCATGAAGGCGGGCTCGGGCACGGCATCGACATTGAAATTGCCGGGATTCATCGTGATGCAGTCCGATCCACCTGGCGCCGAGATTCTCGTGAACGGACAGAAGATTGGCACGACGCCAGGGCAGTTCGATTTGGTTGCGGGGAGTTATCAGCTCGAATTGCGCAAGCCGTTGTATTATCCCGAAGTCTCGACATTCGACGTGAAGGAAAACGAGACGAAAGAAATTACGCGCGTCCTGCGCTCGCGGTTCGGATTCCTTTCTGTGACGAGCACGCTTCAGGGCGCATCCGTGTATCTTGACGACAAACTGCTCGGCTCGACGCCGATCGAGAAACGTTCGATCGAAAGCGGGAGGCACACATTGCGCGTCGATTTGCCGCTCTACCATAGCCACACTGAAGAGTTCACGATCAAAGACGGAGAGTCGAAACGGAGCGATGTGACACTGAAGCCGGCGTTCGGATCGCTCGAGATCACCTCGGCGCCTGAGTCGGGTGCGGACGTGTATCTCGACGAAGTCAAAGTCGGCGTCACACCGTTTTCGAATCCGATGATCGCGTCCGGAAAATATCTCCTGCGTGTCTCGAAGAATCTCTTCACCGATGTGGAAGAGGAGATCACGGTGCTCGACGGATTCCCGATGAGGCGTTCAGTTATTCTCGGATCGAATTTCGGCGTGGTGAATATTTTGGCAGCCGATCAGACGATCTTTATCGATGACCGCGAAGTCGGATTGAACAGTTATACGGCCCGGCTCAAGCCCCGAAAATACATCATCCGCGCCGAACGCGGAGAGGCGTATAAACCTGAAACGAAGGAAGTGTATGTTTCGATCGGAGAGCCGCAGGACGTCACACTCGACGCCGCGCCGCGGCTCGGCTCCATATCGGTCGTCGTCGAGCCGTTCGAAGCCCGAGGCGCCGAGATCTTCGTGAATAACGAACTCAAGGGAAAATCGCCGACATCATTTCCGCTCATCATCGGCACACATTCGATCGTCGCACGGTGCCCTGATTTTCTCGACCTGACGCAGAGCGTCACTGTCGGAGAAGGAGAACAGAAGAAAGTCACGCTCACGATGATCACCTATGAAGGGTCGCGGCGGGCATCGATCGACGCATGGGGCCGCTCGGCATGGATTTCGACCGGGGTGACGGTGCTTGCGACAGCGGCTGCGTTTTACATGCACAGCGAAACCGACAAGTATTACGACGCGTATAAGCTTGCAGGCACGCCTGATGCGGCGCAATTGAATCGGGATAAAACGCAGAAGTTCACGAAGTATACGAATATCGCCATCGGCGCCGCAATCACAGGCGGCGTCGCGGCAATCTTCTCATGGCTCATACAGAAGTCGTACTGAATTAATATTTATGGTGCATAAGAAAAATGAACCCATCTGCCAAACAATCAGCTGTATATTTTAATTTATTTACGCGTTCTTAACAAGAGATTGAAATTTTCATGATCAGAGTAGTTGTCTGTGCGCTGTTTATCGTGTCGACTGTTTCGGCTCAGGTGAAACCGGCCATCACTGTTATCGGAGGCGATGACGTGCCGGCGATCAAGGAGAAGATCACTGCGACGCTCGAAGTTGTCCTGCTTGAAATGAACCGTGTGAAATCCGGAACAGGTTCGGTCTCGGCGCTCTCATCCGTTTTTCAAACGGAGGCACATGCGGTGTTCGCGAAGTACGTGGAACAGAACAAGCCAGTCACGGCGCGCAAGCGATATGAAGTGCAGATGATCGAGCGGCAGAAAGGGCAGTGCTACGATATCCGCAGCATCATGGTGAAGGTGGATGTGGGAGAAACGGAGGCGAGCACCGTGCAGAATCTCGTCTTCACATTTTCGCGCGACTGCCGGATCACATCCATCCGCAGCGTGCTGCCGAGCTACGACTATCACACGATCATTGCGCGAGGGGAGACGCCTGAAGATTCGCTCATGCGCGGATGCATCCTTGATTTTATGGAACAATTCCGGATGGCATACAATGCGAAGAATCTTCCCTTCCTCGAAAAAGTGTATTCGGACGATGCGCTGATCCTTGTGGGCTCGGTGCTGCAGGAAAAACCCGAGACGGATGATATGATGCATCATACGTATCTCGCTCCGGCGAAGGTAAAGCTCATCCAACAAACCAAGCGCGAGTATATTGACGGATTGAGGGAACGTGCGTTTGCATACAATGCATTCATCAACGTGCGGTTCGACGATCTCACAATCGTGCGTCACGAAAAAATTCCGTGGCTCTATGGCGTGTCCTGCTTCCAGCAGTGGAACTCGTCGCAGTACTCGGATAAAGGCTTTCTTTTCCTTATGATGGACTTCAGGAATGCTTCCGAGCCGGTGATCCATGTGCGCACGTGGCAGCCGAAGGCATTCGACAACGGCCAGTATGTCTCACTCGACGATTTCGAAGTCGTTGCGCCAAAACAGTAACGTATGAAGACAATCATCACATATTCCGCGCTGCTCGTATGCGCCTTGTCGGCAATCACGTGTAAAGACCGTGATTTTTCTAACCCCATTGATACGCCGGTCGCGATCACCGGTCCGTCGTCGTTGGAACTGGCAGGTGTGACTGAAACCCGTGTGGATTTGAGATGGAATCTCCCGCAGACCGATCCCACGTACCCGAATGCAATCATGAAGATCCTGATCGACCGGAGCACGGATGGAACAAATTTCATCACCATCGACACAGTCGACGCTTCAAAGAGCGGCATGTCATTGTCCGGCCTGTATCGCTCGGGCATTTCCTATACGTTCAGGCTCCGTGCGAAAGTGGCGGAGAAATTCTCGTCCGCTTCAAACAGCGTGACTGCATCGCTCATCTTCGATCCACCAACGGCCCTGACGCTCGTTTCGATCACGGATTCAGCCGTGAAACTTCAATGGACCGACAACAGCACATTCGAAACGGGATTCGTGATCGAAATGAGCGCCGGAGGCGCGGACTACGTGCCGATCGACAGCACGGGTGCCGGAGTGACGACGAAGATCATTTCCGGCGTCTTTGCAGGTGATGTGACGTATGCATTTCGTGTCCATGCCAAATCGCTTTATCAAAACAGCGGCGCATCGAATATCGTGACGGGGATGGTGCCGGGCAGAGATGCGTCGATGAAACGCGCTGCAGGCGGGACGTTTCAAATGGGCAGCGCCTTCGGAACGGCGAATGAGCTGCCGGCGCACTCGGTCACTGTCGCGACATTCTATATCGATCCGACTGAAATCACATTCGATAAATGGACTGCCGTTCGGACCTGGGGCCTCACACACGGATATACGGATCTTCCGGCGGCGCAGAACGGATCGAATGCCGGAGGCGCGAACAATCCCGTGACCGCAGTGAACTGGTACGATGCAGTGAAGTGGTGCAATGCCCGTGCGGAGATGGACGGACTCAATCCCATGTACTACACGGACAAAACGCTCGCGGTCGTCTATCGCACGGGCGAATCGGATATCGCCGCCGACAATGTGAAATGGACGGCCAACGGCTATCGGCTGCCGACCGAAGCGGAATGGGAATATGCAGCGCGCGGAGGAAGTTCCACGCTTGCCTATACATACAGCGGCAGCGCGACACTGGGGGATGTCGCATGGTATTATACGAACTCGGGCAACTCGACGCACACTGTGGGAACGAAACAGGCCAACGAGCTCGGCATCTTTGATATGAGCGGAAACGTATGGGAATTCTGCTGGGACTGGACGGGCGCGTATGCTGCAAGCGCGCAAACGGATCCGACCGGTTCGGCAACGGGAAGTGCGCGAGTGACGCGCGGCGGCGCATTTAACGGCGCAACCGAAGTCGGGAACGACTGCCGCGTCGCGTTCCGCACCGGGACGCTTCCGGCACAACGGGTGAACAACACGGGATTCAGGTGCGTGCAGCGCTGAATGGATTTTTTGAAATGAAGACCATCTTCACATATGTGTTTTTTACGTGCTGCGTGCTTTTTTCATGGACGTGCAAGAATCGCGAGTTCAACAATCCGGTCGATGCGTCAAATGCATTAGAAGCGCCTGAGGCATTGGAAGCCGGATCGGTCTCAGAAGTCTGCGTCAATTTGAAGTGGAACGTTCCGCCTCCCGATCCCGATTATCCAAACGCACATCTCACAATCTTCATCGAGCGGAGCACAGACTCCCTTAATTTTGTCCCCGTCGACACAGTCGATGGCGCCACAACCGCAAGGGATATTCCCGGCTTGTATCAGGTCGGGACTGCTTATTCGTTCAGACTCCGCATGGCGACGACGGGGAAGATGTCGCCGTATTCAAACGTCGCCACAGTGGTGCTCACATTCGCCGCTCCGTCGGATCTCATCGTCCAATCGATCGTCGAAACATCGGCGTTGCTGAAGTGGAGCGACAACTGTTCGTTTGAAAGCGGATTCATCATCGAGCAGAGCAGCGACGGCATGCATTTTGCAGTCGTCGACAGCGCCGGACCGAATGCCACATCGAAAGACGTCGCGGGCGAGTATCATCAGGACCTCGCATATTTTTTTCGTGCCCGCGCGCGTTCGCAATTCAATCTGTCGCCCTATTCGAATATCACGGCGACAAGCTGCGTGCTTGCCGGACCTTCGAATCTGGCGCTCGTGTCAATCATCGATTCAACCGCCTCGATCCGATGGAATGACAACAGCACATTTGAAACAGGATTTGAAATCGAGAGGAGCTCTGACGGAGTGACGTTTTCGCAGGCCGCAATGACGGGCGCCGGCGTGTCGTCGACTGAAGTGACGGGGACGTATCAGGCCGGAGTGACATACTCATTCAGAGTGCGGGCGCGATCGTTGTTTCATTACAGTGCCTTTTCGAACACAGTCGCCGGTGTTATTCCCGTGAGGGATCCGCAGATGATACAGATCGCGGGCGGCACATTCCAGATGGGAAGCACAAACGGCAGCGAGGATGAGAAGCCTGTTCACGGCGTGACGCTCCGCACATTCTACGCGGAGAAGTATGAAGTCACATATGATAAATGGACCGAGGTGCGCAGTTGGGGACAGTCACATGGATATACGGATCTGCCTGCAGGACAGAACGGCAAGAATCCAAGCGGCTCGAAGAATCCTGTCACGAACGTCGGATGGTACGATGTGCTCAAGTGGTGTAATGCGCGATCCGAGAAAGAGGGATTTCTTCCGGCGTACTATACAGGCAGCGCGCAAACATCCGTGTACCGTACGGGCGAACTCGATCTCGGATCCGACGCCGTGAAATGGAACGCGACAGGATATCGTTTGCCCACTGAAGCCGAATGGGAATTTGCAGCGCGAGGCGGAACACAATCTGGCGGATTCAATTTCAGCGGAAGCAATACGGCGGGAACAGTGGGATGGTATGCGTATAACGCGCTGCTCTCGACGCATTCGATCGGATCGAAGTCGGCGAACGAACTCGGCATCTTCGACATGACCGGCAACGTGTTGGAATGGTGCTGGGATTGGTACGCGACATATCCGGCATCGGCGCAGACAAATCCCCGCGGATCGGGGACCGGCCTTGTTCGTGTGCTTCGGGGCGGATCGTTTCTCAGTTCAGAAGATGCGAGCCGGACCGCCTATCGCGTTGGCGTCGGGTATCCGACACTACGCGCCGATGTGAACGGATTTCGATGCGTGCAGAATTGACTTGACTTTTTTACGATGTCTTTCTATTTTGTGACACACTCATAACAGTTCGACAGACAACATCTCTTACAACTTCTCCAGCCTATGGTCGTTTGACACGATTTCACTCACATATATGAACACGCGGTGCAGCTCATTGCGCCGACTGAAGTGAACAATCATGTCATACGAACTGACTCGCACATCGCACCGTCAATTCGAATTCATCCATACCATCTGCATGCAGGATCACTGCGGGAGAAGACTCCTATGCAAAAAAAATTCTATGGATCGACACAGATCCAGATTCCCGTTCTCGGCTTCGGCGCCGGTCTGATCGGTGACGCGCGTGTGGATGAGCACTATGTCGGATCCTTCCTCAATCAGGTGCTCGATCTCGGCGTGACGTTTATCGATACGGCACGGAGTTACGGATTGTCGGAAGAACGCATCGGCAGGCATCTGTCGTGGAGGAGAAAGGATTTCATCCTGTCGACAAAGGTCGGTTACAGCATCCCGGGATATCAGGATTGGACATACGATTGCATTGTGGCTGGCGTTCATACGGCCTTAAAGACAATGCGCACCGATGTGATCGACATCGTTCACCTGCATTCATGTCCCAAAGAAATTCTCGAACGAGGCGACGTCGTGCTTGCACTCGCGAAGATGGTCGACGAAGGCAGCATCAGCGTTGCGGCATACTCGGGCGAGAACGAGGCGTTGCAGTTCGCGCTTGATTCGGGCAGATTCGGGGGATTGATGAGTTCAATCAATATCTTCGATCAACGCTCGATCGACACGATCGTCGCAGCGGCGTCCGCACGAGGCATGGGATACATCGCGAAGCGCCCCATCGGAAACGCACCATGGCTTCATGCCGACGAGCCTCACGGTCAGTATTGCCACGCGTACTGGAAGCGCATGAAGGCGATGGGACTCGATTTCGGAAAGGACTGGCTCGATGTCGCCCTGCGATTCGCCGCCTATATGCCGGGTATCTCCACATCGATCGTCGGCACGACGAATCTCGACCACCTCAAACGCAATATCGCGATCGTCGAACAGGGACCACTGCCCGACACAATCGTCTCGCAGCTCCGTGACGCGTTCCGCCGACACGACAAAGAATGGACCGGAGAGATTTAAAGGAGACGATCGGCAGACGAAGCCATTACACAGACACACTCCCGAGGCTCAATGAAACAAATCCAGATGCTGTTTACTGTTGTGTTGATGATCTCTTTCGCGCATGCCGGAATCGGCAGCTGGAAAAATTTTACTGCAATGAACTCCGTTCGCGCTGTCGCGTCGTCGCACGATTCCGTGTGGGCTGCGACGAGCGGCGGCGCGTTCCTCTGCACGACACGCGATACGTCATTTGTCCGATTCACAAATTCCGAGGGCCTGACGACAAACGATCTCACCGCGATCACGACCGATCGCTTCGGATCGATTTGGTTCGGACAGTCGAACGGATCGATCGATGTCTATTCACCCTCTTCGGGCCGATGGCGCTACATACGCGATATCGCAATCGCTGACAGGGTGCAAAAATCAATCACCTCGCTCTTTGCCCTCGGCGATTCAATGTACATCGGATCGTCATTCG
>DATGXR010000151.1:0-2595 GCA_035298825.1 Bacteroidota bacterium | reverse complement strand
CGTCCATATTTTTTGAGCGTCATCAAAGACAGGTTTCCAAATCCCCTCGATATCATCACTGTTTCCGCTCAACGCATGATTCTGTTCATAGAGTTCCTGGGGATCAAGTCCTTCCCACCAGGTTCCCTTGCCGTCGGCTTTCGTTAATTTGCCGTCATACGCCTTCCCTGCAAATTCTCCATTTTTATCCGATCGCTGAGAAGTTTCGAACCACGTCCATGTATGTGCGGCATGAACACTCAAACCGAACGGGAGCCCTTGCTTCTTTGCAGCTTTCGCCCAACCGGCAATAATGTCTTTCTTGGGTCCGACGCGGACCGTATTCCATTCCTGATACTTGCTGTTCCACATATCGAGATTATCATGGTGGTTTGCCATGGCAAAGAAGTACTGCGCTCCTACCCGTTTATAAAGCGACACGAGTTTGTCAGGATTCCACTTCTGACCTTTCCAATCATGAATGATATCCTTAAAGCCCGCTTTTGATTGGGGGCCGTAATGGGAAACAAACCACTTATACTCATTGCTGCCTTCGTGATACATGAACCGGGCGTACCAATCACCTTGTTCTGCCTGACACGCAGGTCCCCAATGCGCCCAAATACCGAATTTGGCATTGCGAAACCATTCCGGCACCTGATACTGACTGAGCGATTGCCATGTCGGCTCAAATTTTCCTTTGGCAACTTTTTCATTGCCCGGACGGATTGGAGATTGATACTTCTCCTGCGCAAAGCATGATACAAGGAAAAGAACATTTGCGAACAATAAAATTTTCAGTCTCATTGAAATAGTTCTTCCATAATTGATGGTTTGTAATTGACTCACTGCCTGCATCTATTATTCTCCAGCCTGGCCGTCGAACAGCGCCAGTCCGCCGGTTGACGTCTCGCGATAGAGACTGGGCAGATCCTTCCCCGTGCGTTTCATCGTTTCAACCACCTTGTCGAAACTGATGCGGTGGCGGCCGTCGGAAAGCATCGCAAATACATTATGCTCAAGCGCGCGGGCCGCGGCAAACGCGTTGCGTTCGATGCACGGGATCTGCACCAGTCCCGCCACCGGATCGCATGTGAGTCCGAGGTGATGCTCGAGACCCATTTCCGCGCTGTATTCGATCTGATACACGGTACCGCCGAAAAGCTGCGTGGTTGCGGCCGATGCCATGGCACAGGCGGTTCCGATTTCGCCCTGACAACCGACTTCCGCCCCCGCAATCGACGCGTTCGCCTTCACCACATTGCCGAAGAGTCCGGCTGTGGCAATCGCATGGTGGATCTTCTTGTCGCTGAAATTATGTTCCGTCTTTAAATAATAGAGCACCGCGGGAAGCACGCCGGAGGATCCGCACGTGGGAGCAGTCGAGATCACGCCGCCAGACGCGTTCTCCTCGCTTACCGCGAGCGCATAGGCAAAGAGCAATGCGCGCTTGCGGAGCGATTCAGTGTGACTCGATGCCTTCACGAAATACGTTGCGGCCTTGCGCGGCATATTCAGTATACCGGGCATCACGCCTTCATTCTCGAGTCCCCGCCTGATCGCATCCTGCATTACGATCCAGACCTCCTTCAGATAATCCCACACGCCATCGTCTTCGAACTCGTCGACATATTCCCAGAACGATCGGCCATGCTTATTGCAATACCGGAGGATGTCGTTCATCGACGTCGTGGGATAGACGTCCTTCGATTCCTGCGTGCTGGTCTCGTCGACAACCGCGCCTCCGCCGATACTGAATGCAGTCCATTCGTCGACCGTATCCGACTGCTCGTTCAGTGCCTCGAATTTCATGCCGTTTGGATGCCGCGCAAGCACCGTCGCAGGTTCCCATTGCAGAGCGATCTCTCTTGTCTTGAAAACATCGAGGATCGCGATATCGGTCAGGTGTCCTTTCCCCGTGGCTGCGAGGCTCCCATACAATGTGACCCGGTATTTCGCGGCAGCAGGGTGACGCTGCAGAAATTGTTCTGCGGCCTTGCGCGGACCCATCGTATGCGAGCTCGAGGGTCCTGTGCCAATCCTGAAAATGTTCTTGATGCTTTCCATACGCAATGTCATTGAATTGTTGCGCGTGTAGGGCGAAATGCCATTTCGCCCAGAATTAAAAAAGCGGCATCCGCCGGAGATGACGAAAGCCGCTTCGAATCATTTCGAGCCGTGGTTTCCGATTACTTGATGCCGAACATCGCCACCGAATATTGTGCGAACTGGGCAAGGGGTCCGAAATAGATGCCGAGCACGATCGTCGGCAACAGGAGCATCACAAGCAGCACGCGCGCGAAGACGGGCGAATCGACAGTGGTCGTTTCCGTGGTCGAGTCGCGCAGAAAGATGTTGCGGAAGACGCGCGCATAGTAATACAGCGAAATAACGCTGTTCAACACGCCAATGATCGCAAGCGTGATCATCTTTGCATTGATGAGCGCGGCAAAGATGTACAGCTTACCGACAAAGCCGGCCGTCGGCGGAAGTCCGGTGAGCGACACAAGGAAGATCGCCATGGCAACGGATAAAAACGGTGCGCGAGCGCCCAGTCCTTTATACGATTCCATCGTCTCGCTGCCGGTTTTATTCGCCACAAGCATGACTACATAG
>DATGXR010000150.1:0-5348 GCA_035298825.1 Bacteroidota bacterium | reverse complement strand
AGATACTCCAGATGAAATTCGCCATCTGCTTGTGCGTTTGAACGCTCATCAATTTCTCCTGTCATTCGGATCTTGAATTGTTCCCGGCTCGGTGAGGATGACCCGATCTGAGCCGGGGTACGGCGAGAGATCGGGCGTTGCCAGACATTCTTTCGATACAAAAGAGTAAATATACCATTCAACAGCAATGGAAACAAGCGTTGACCGGTCATTCTCACGCGCCCGCATTCGTATCATTCATCGGCGAGAAGTACAGTCCTGGGTTCTTCATCGGAACAAATTACGGATATGATTGATTCGGGTAGTGCAGCGACACGCATATGCGGAGGTTGACACGATAATATACAAAGTGTATATTATGTATATATAATGAGGCGTAAAATGAAGACTGCACTTATACATGTCAAAACAGATCCCGAAATAAAAAAAGAAGCGCAGGAGGTGGCGAATCTCCTCGGACTGAGCCTGAGCAGCATTCTCAATGCCTATCTTCGTCAATTCATAAGGACAAAGACGCTACACCTTAGTCTGCGCAAAGATGTTGAGGAGTACACACCGCTTTATGAACGTATTGCAGATGCTGAGGCGAATTTCCAAAAAGATAATGTGATCGTTTTCGATCATCCATCCGATGCGGTAGCATACCTCCGTAAGAAGGTTGGAAAAAATGAAAATCGTCTACGAAAAAACGTTCGTTAAGGATTTTGAAAAGGCACCACTTAAAATCCAGCAAGCATTCATCGAGCGATTAGAATTGTTCATACGGGATAGGCATAATCCTGTGTTGCATGATCATGCATTGAAGGGAAAGCTATTAAAATATCGCAGTATCAATGTCACGGAAACTTGTTCTTATAGAATCGAGAAAAAGAACGTCGCGCCCTTTTCCACAGCTCCTTCCGCCCAGACTTCACCGCCATGCCGGCGGATGATTCGATGCACGGTGGCCAGGCCGATGCCGGTTCCGGCAAACTCCGTCGTTGCGTGCAGACGGTGGAAGGGCCCGAACAGCTTGTTCACGTACTGCATATTGAATCCTGCGCCATCGTCTCGAATGAAATACATCTTCTTGCCATCAAGCATGATCTCACCAAATTCAATTCGTGCCGTCGGGTGGTGTGAGGTAAACTTCCATGCATTTCTGAACAGATTCTCCATCGCGATCCGCAACAACCGGCCATCACCCTGAACCTCTACCCCTTTCTGGATCACAAATTCGACGCAGCGTTCGGGCTGCGTTTCATGGAGCTCGGCGACGATGCCTTTGGCCACCTTGGTCAGGTCAACCCGCTGGATCTTCATTTCAATGCGACTCACGCGCGAGAGACTGAGGAGATCATCAATCAACTGGGCCATCCGCTGTGCCCCTGACCGCACGCGTGCAACATAGTCCATCCCCTTTTCGTCGAGCAGGTCGTGATACTCATCCAGAAGAAGCTGACTGAATCCGTCGATACCCCGCAACGGCGTGCGCAGGTCGTGCGAGACGGAATACGCAAAGGCTTCCAGTTCCTTGTTCGCCGCCTCGAGCTGTACGGTCCGCTCGACAACACGCCGCTCAAGTTCCTGATTGAGCATGCGGATTTCCTCCTCCGCCCGCTTGCGCTCTGTGATATCGAGAACATCTCCGATCACACGAACGACCTTGCCCTCTTCAAGAATCGGATGTGCGGTGGTGCGGATCCAGAGCCGTTCGCCCTTGAATGTCGTGAATTGCATTTCAAGATCGTACGGTTCCCCGTTTTCGCATGCCCGGCGAAATGCGTCCGCGATGACCGGCCTGTCCTCCGGTTGATAGCACTTCAAGCTTTCTGATATATGATCTGTTCCGGCATCGTCGGACATTCCATGAATATGATAGAGTTCACGGGTCCAGAATGATTTGCCGGAGATGACGTCATATTCCCATCCGCCCACTTTGGTCAGCCGCTGCGTCGCATTCAGCAGGGTTTCGCTTTGCCGGAGTGCCTCTTCCGCACGTTTGCGTTCTGTAAGTTCAACCTGCAACTGTGCATTGGCAGCGCGGAGTTCGGCAGTGCGGACCGCGACCGTTTGCTCAAGATGCTCGGTCAGTTCACGCAGGCGAAGATGGATGCGTATTCTTGCAAGTACTTCTTCCGGCTGGAACGGTTTCGTAATATAATCCACCGCGCCTTCCTGCAGCCCTTTCACCTTGTCCTGTTCATCTTCCAGGATGCTGATAAAAATAATCGGAATTGTGCGCGTGCGATCATCAGCCCTGAGTCGCCGGCAAACCTGATAGCCGTCCAGACCCGGCATCCGGATATCCAGCAGGATAAGGTCCGGCAGAGTTGAGCGTACAAATTCCAACGCCAATTCTCCGTCGGAAGCAGGGTAGACAGTATACCCGTGCGCTGTCAACAGGTTCTGCAGGAACTGAAGATTTGCGCTGGCATCATCCACTACAAGGATTTTATTGAAGTGAGTCGTGTCCATTGCTTCATTCATGCCTTGTCCCCCTGCCAATATCGTTGGGGACGGTGCGGAGAATTCGCAACATCCAACCAAATTGCAGATCTCTTGCCATGTCGGCGAAAGCATCCGCCAACGTGTGTCGATGTGTGCGTATTTTTTCAATCGCTTCGTTCACCGCGGGGATGTCGATACGTACAAGTGCATGTTCCAGCTCGCATCGCAATTCTTCGGGGAGGCTGATCAGCTGCTCCGCATTTACCGGCGCAGTGGCTTCCTCTTGCGTGCTCTCTTCGTTGTAGACAAACTGCACACCGAGATTCCTGACAAGAGCATCGATGATCTCGGCATTCCTGAATGGCTTGCGGATGAAATCATCGCATCCCGCTGCCATGATTGCACGTCGTTCATCTTCCATTGCATGGGCGGTAACAGCGACAATCCTGATTTGCGCACCGGCATCGGTTGCCTTGATTTGACGTGTCGCTTCCAGTCCATCAAGTACCGGCATGCGAATATCCATCCAGATCAGATGGGGATGCCACTGCCCGGTCATAGCGACCACTTCCTGTCCGTTACAGGCTTCACGGAGATCAAAGTCGAAAGTCTCCAGCAGCTTGCGAAGCAACAAACGATTTTCCGGCTGATCTTCGGCAATGAGCAGACGATAGCGAGGCTGACCATCTGCCAGCGCAATCGCGATTCCCCGTTGAAACTCTGCAGGGACAGCGCCAGACGGCAGTGCAACCACAGGCAACTCGACACGAAATTCGGCTCCCTGACCCGGCTCACTGATCGCCTGGATCGTTCCGCCCATCAGCTCCACATACTGATTGCATATGGCCAATCCCAATCCCGTACCAGGCGCCGACGACGGTCGATCTTCCAATTGCACAAAGGGCATGAAGATGCGTTGCCGGTCCTCCGCCCGGATGCCGGGGCCTGTGTCAATAATTGAGAATTGAAGATTGATGATTGAAGATTGATCAGGGATGGATGCTTTCTTCCACTCTTCAATCTTCAAGGAACAATGTTCGATCTTCAGCGTCACGCCGCCCTGATTCGTAAACTTGATCGCGTTGCCGATCAGGTTGAGCAGCACTTGCCGCACTTTGCCTCCATCTGCTACAATCTCCCGCGGAAGATCCGGAGACTGCTCCAGCCTGAAGTCCAGTCCTTTCTCTTGTGCCTGTGCGTACATTAACGACTTGATTTCCTGCGCAAGAAGATGCAGATCGAGCGGCGATTCCTCGAGGATCACGCGACCCGCCTCGATCTTGGAGAGATCGAGCACATTGTTGATCAGATTAAGCAGGTGCTCACCGCTGCGATTGATGATGTTCAGATATTTCCTCTGATCAGTTGTGGCCTGTCGATCGTTCTGCATCAGCTGAGAAAAACCAAGTACAGCGTTCAACGGTGTGCGGAGCTCATGGCTCATATTCGCAAGGAAGATGCTCTTGGCCCGGTTGGCGGCTTCGGCTGCATCCTTGGCCTGCTGCAATTCACTCGTGCGTTCACTCACCCTGTTTTCAAGTTCGGCATTAAGAATGTGGAGCGACTCCTCAGCCCGTCTGCGCTCCTGGATCTCCTGCTCAAGTGTCTCGTTCGTGCTCGCCAATGAAGCGGTCCGCTCTTTGATCCGGTCTTCCAGGGTTTCCTGGTAGTCGCGCAACTCATGCTCCGTCTGCTTCAACGTCCTGAAGACGACTTCGAAAGGTTCCGAAAGACCCACAACGAGTATTGCCCGATAGACGAGATAGAATGCCACCAGCTTGGCGATGTGGCCGAGCTTGTTGGCGAAGTCGTACATACTCACGAACGCCGTGAACGATAGTTCTGAAATGATGGTACAGGATATTGACACGACCAGAAGTCGGAAAATATAATCGTTGAATTGATCCCGTTTCCGAAACAGGAGATAGAGGGAAACGACAAGAAAAGCGGATATGACGTATTCGCTCCCTATCTTGAACTGGGTGAGTCCTTTGCCTGGGATGATGCAATCGGGGAAATGACCGGTGTAGACCAGGATCATCAGCGCGGCGGCGGCCGCCGCATATCCAATGAAGACCAGTCGGGTGTTCAGCACGCGGTTCATAACGAGGGGCGCTGTAACAAGAGTGACGGTCTGCAGATAACGTGCGGCAAGCCAGAGCTGAGGCGCAAGATTCTCGCCATAGCCGGTGAATACGGTCATCCCTTTGAAGGCAAAGGTATGGAAGAGATCGATCAGAGCACTGAACACATAGCCGATGCCGAGCAGGAACAGATAGTTGTTTGCATGGTATGTACGCGTGTTCCAGATGAGCGTGAACATTGCAAACGCAATGGCGATGCTGACAATTTCCACGAGTCCGTGAAACAGGACATAGGCATAGTGGCTGCTGAAGTAGATACCGAGAACGACAATCGAGACGGTAACGACGGAGTACACGGATTCGAATCGTTTGCCATGAACCATGGACAAGAATCCCTTTATCTTATGTCACCTTAATGAAAGTGTAGTTGAAGCGTTCCGGCCGGGATGAGCACGGATTCTCGAGCTGGACTCAAGGATGCTGAGAGCGAGGGCGAACCGGATCAATGCGCCAATATACCGTTCCGTGACATTGAAAGCAAGATCCGGTTAATTCTCTGTCCGTCAACGCAGCGAATTCCGATAATGACTTGAAGGAACGATTTTATCCGTCCTCTCTTTTCTGCCGCTGGTATTCAGCCATGACTTTCTGTGCGCAATCCGGACAGATGCCATGCGTAAATGTCGCCTCGGTGTGTTCCGCCACGTACCGGTCCACCTGCTGCCAGTATCCTTCATCGTTGCGGATTTTCTTGCAGGTCGCACAAATCGGCAGAAGTCCGTTGAGTGTTTTTACATTGGCGAGCGCTTCCTGCAATTCAACAATCAACTCTTC
>DATGXR010000149.1:0-5730 GCA_035298825.1 Bacteroidota bacterium | reverse complement strand
GCAACGGCAGCCGATGTTTTCGCATCGCTCCATCCTGCGAACAGGATCAGCGGACTCAGGAAAATTCCTCCGCCGATGCCGAGAACACCCGAGGCCAGACCGATCACCGCACCGGCGATGAACGCCAGCGCAAACGGCGGGGGCTCGTCTTTAACGGGACCTTGAAAAAGTATTGATGAAAATGAGAGACGGATGGCGGCCACAATCAGCGCAGCGCCAAGCAGGAGGAAATATGCCTTGTTCGGAACTGTCATCACCCCGCCGATGAATGACGCGGGAAGCGATCCGGCAAGAAACGGGAGCGTGAAACGAAATGGAAAAATCCTCGCCCGCGCGAACATCACGCAACTGATGCCGGCAACAAGAACATTCAGGACAAGCGCCGTGGACGACATCACCGCCGGTGTGAGGGCAAACAGCGAAAGCACCGCCAGATATCCCGATGCTCCGCCGTGTCCCACTGAAGAATAGAAAAATGCCACGACGCAGATCGCGCACAACAGAAGGATCAACTGTACGTCGAAAATTTCCATTGGCTGTCATTTTTTTTGTGCGAAGAGACCCGTCACCTGTGCGTGCGCCGTGATTGATTCCTTCGTGATGCGCATCCCTGAAGAGAATGCGCGCACATTAGAAATCAGTCGAAAGACGATACAGCACGATCCGGTTGTTGCCCGTATCGCAGATATAGAGCGTGTTTTCTGCGACGGCCGCGCCTTGCGGACTTTTAAGCGTGATGCCGGGTGTGCGCGCACCGAATGATTCAACCTTGAAGCGTCCGCGGCTGTTGAACTTCACGACGCTGTCCTGTTCGGCGTCCACAATGAAGATATCGCGTTTGAGACGATCGATGCCCACGCCGCGTGCATTCGAAAAACGGTTCGGCGTAATGATGTCCGTACCGCGCTGCTCGGGCAGTGCCGGATCGTACTTCGGAATCCATCCTTCAAAATCCGACGTCTTCGAGTACGCCATCCACACCACAGAATATTGGATGCCGTCGGTCTGTTGCACAAGAATGAAATCGGAACTGCCGGGAAATGTTGCCAAGCCTGTGGGACGATTGATGTACGTGATGGCGCCGCCGATGCCCGACTGCAGATCGCCAAGCGGTGTGATGAACGAATCTTTTCTCGCCTCGGCATTCACGTGCACGTACCTGAACCGAAGCACGCGGCTGTCCGGATCCACGATGCTCGTGTTGTCGGGTCCGTCGCGCAACACAAGATATTCGTCGTTTTGTATGGCGCCGATGCCCACGAACCTCCGGCGCGGACGGGCCGGTTCCTTCCAGATCGTATCGATGCGCGCGCGACCCAGCTGGTGGTCGGCATCGACGAGCTTGATTCGCAACACAACGCCGATCGTGTCGCCCGTCGTGCGCTCGAGCGTTTCGGCACCCACAAGCAGATCGAGCCGCGCATCCTGCGCAATCGACATCGGATGAAGAATACCCGAGCGCACGCTTAGAATCTGTCCGGCCTGATTGAGCATCACGATCCGATTCGAATCCGTGTCGCACACATACAGCAGCTGATCCGTCCCGTAGATGATCGTGCGCGGATGATTGAAGCCTGTCCAGATGCCCTTCTGAATATATGTCGTATCGCCGACCACCGGAAGATCCGTCGCAAGCGGCAGCGATTTGATATCGTACCGTTCCTGACATCCAATGATGGCGAGCGCGGCAAGGAGAATGAACGTGTATTTCATAGTGTCGTTTTAATAGGAAATTGCAACCGTAAATCTGTGTACCGAACCCAGATCATTGAAATTCGCAAAACTGTAATCGGCATTCACCGTCATCACCGCGATCGGAACGCGCACGCCTCCGCCGAATGTAAAATCCTCGGCGGATGATGTCGACTTCCCGAGCATCGATTCCCCGATCGTCCGTTTCACGCCGGCGCGCAGGAAAAACATCGATTCGAATGCATACTCAACGCCGAGCCTGACGTTTTCCGCATTGTCGTTCGGATGATTGAGCTGGATTGATGTCGTGACACGATGGTCCTCCGTCTCGTACGGCTCGAATGCCACGCCAAGTTTGAACATTGTCGGAGGTGAATACTGTTGAAATGCGGTGACCGGCATTCCGTCGCCGCCGGGTGCCGTTCCCTTGGGACCCACGTTGCTGCCGAAGTTCGACACGACAACCGCGAAGCGGGCATTTCCGATTCCCAACGTATAGTACGTGCCAAGGTCGATCAGCACCGCTTCGGCTTTGAGCATATCGATCGTCTCGCGCACGTACCGGGCCGTAATGCCGAAGCTGAACTGATCCG
Source organism: Bacteroidota bacterium (assembly GCA_035298825.1). GTDB lineage: Bacteria > Bacteroidota > Ignavibacteria > UBA10030 > UBA8401 > CAISDA01. Next base: position 3,445 of record DATGXR010000149.1, on the reverse strand, counting down.
TCATCTTGCGTGCGTATGTGGCGCCGATGGCAATGTCGCCGTATGTAAAATACGATCCCGTCCCGGTGGGTTGCGTCTCTGTCGTCACTTTCATGGGATCGGTGTGCAGCGATGTGAAGGCGGCGCCAACGATGTCGTTCGGCGAGAGATGGAACGACGCGCCGGCGAATTCATGTTTGAGATCGACAAGCCATTCGGTGTGCGAGAATACGGCTTGATCCTGCAGGGCATTGGTGAGTCCGGCCGGATTCCAATAGAGGGCCGAGACGTCGTTTGCCACCGCGACGAACGATTCGCCCATACCGGTGCCGCGTGCATCGGGCGCGATCTTTAAGAATTGAAACGCCGAAATGCCCGAGCGCTGTCCTCCGAGATTCGGCACGAGCTGCGCCGAAACTGGAATCGAGAGTCCGAACAACAGCGCTGCCGCGATGCACCACCGCAGGCGTGTTCCTCTCCCGCGTCGTGCAATGAGTTGGATATCTGAAAAAGGTCGCATGAATTTCGTTGTGCTTTCGTCCACTGTCAAAAAAAATGTTTGTCAGAATTTGAATGCAATACCCAGCTTCGCCGTGCGCGGTGCCAGATAGCGGGCCTGATTGTATGGGAAAGGCGAGACCGTGCCCTGCAGATCTGGATAGAGCGGATCGTTGTACGACGTCGGTGTCGGATCGCCGTATTCGTACGCCTTGCCCGTCACGGGATTGATGATCTGCGAATTCTTGTTGTTGAGCACGTTCTGCACTTCCATGCTCAGCGTAAATTTCGCGAAGCCGAGATCGAAATATTTTTCAAAGTTCAAATTGATATAGAACCAGTTTTTTCCCACCATTTCATAGAGATGATCGTAATCCGAGGTGTACTCGGGACGCCCGTCTGCGAGAATGCCGGATTGGATCTGCCCCGTGTAACGCTTGCCAGATTCGAAGAACGCCCGCACGTAGAGGTTGTAATCGTCCAGTATCCCCGGCGCGAAGTCGAACAGCGGCTCGCCTTTCTTCACATTCATATTCACGCTGAGCGAGGCCTGCACCGGCCGATCCCATGCCGCGAAATTTTCCTTGATCGACGTCTCGCGCCCGCTGCTCGCGAGATTATAGAGCGCTTCTGTTGCCGACGAGCTCTTCGTTGTGGAGATCGAATACGATCCCGAAAACGTCGCACGGAAATTATTTCCCATCCGCTTTGTGTATTCCCACTCGAGGCCGCGGATGCGCGCGTAATCGGAGTTCACATACGTCGAATACGACCCGCGGGCGAAGCGCACGTTCGTCGCCCGCACGCTTCGTGTCGTGATGTAATCGAAGATATCCTTATAATACGCCGTCACCGTGAGCACGTCGTTTTCAGTAAGCTGGTTGCGTATGCCGAGTTCGTATGAGACTGTCGTTTCCGGATTCAGGTTCGGATTGCCAATTACCTGCACCGAGGCGCGCGCGCTCGATTCGGTGAGCTTCGAGTAGACATATGTCGGCTTCGGCAGCTTCGAAAAATGTCCGTACGAGAAAAAGAGCGTCTGGTTGTCCGACACCGGATGCGAAATGCCGAGGCGCGGACTGAGGCGCCCTTTCCAGCGCCGGCCCAAGAGCAGCCAGGTCTGATCCTTGTATTGCTGGCGGATATCATCAGAAGGAAGCATGATGTTCGGATTGTCGATCGCCTCGTCGACGAATTTGCCGGGGAACCAGTAATCGAACCGGAGACCGAAATTCAGCACCATGCCCTTGATCGAGATGTTGTCCTGCGCGTAGAGCGCTCCTGAAGCCGGATTCACATTGTAAATGTCGTTGTTGATGCCCAGTGGCTTGATCCACGGCTGAAAGATGTCGATCATCTGCATGGACTGAAACTTCGACTCGATGCCGGCCTTGAACTTGTTCTGTTCCGAAAAGTGGTGCGTGAAATCGATCTTCACCGTATAATCGTCGTAAAAATGGTCGCGCCAGCTCGAGGCGTTGCCCACGTCGTAGAAACCATCGCCGGGAATGACGCCGCCCACGGTGTCCGCACCGCGGCCGTAGTATTCGATCGGGAATGTCACGATGTCTTTCGGCTCGGTATAGCCCGTGTAATCCTTCCCGTTGGCGTCGCCGCGCACATGCGCCGTATAGCGGCTGAGCTTGATCTCGTAAAACGATTTCGGACTGATCGTGTGCGTGAGCGCCAGTGTCTGATTGATGTTGATCTGCGTGAATGTATTGGCGCTGTCGAGGATATTCTGGAATTCATACTGATAGCCCGGCGTGGGTTCTTCGCGCTCAAGCGTCGTTTTGATCGCCGCGCTGTTCTGGTCGATCGACACTGACTGGTTGTACGCGTAGCTCAGTTTGAACGTTGCCGACGGCTTCCAGGTCATCTTCCCTGACCACGAGTACTGATTGGCCAAACGGGGCGCAAATTTCGTTCCGCCGAAGATCGATGAGTAGAGCTGGTTGGGCGCGTGTGTTTCGTACCCCACCGGCTTGCCGCCGCGTATCGTTTCACTCCAGCGCGTGTAGCCGTCCGTTACATTGGCTGAACCGTTCGCAAAGAACGACAGCGAGCCCGGCACGAGGTCTCTCAAAAGCGGCACGGGACCGCTCACGGTTCCTTCAACGATGTCCGTGTTCCAGTTGCCGCGCGATGTGGCGCCGAGAAATTTATCCGTCTTGTACGAAATGCTGCCGTTATACTTATCCGATCCTTCTTTCGTCGTGATGTTGATGACGCCCGATGTGGCCTGACCGTACTCGGCGTTGTATCCGCCCGTGATCACTTCAACTTCCTGTATCGCGTCGCTCGAAACCTGAAGACCGAATCCCGTTCCGCCGAGCACGTCCTGCACCGACACGCCGTCGACGAGATATGCATTTTCATACCCGCGGCTTCCGCGGATGTGGATTTCGTTATCCGACTGGACGACCCCCGTCTGAAGTCCGACCACGTCCTTCACATCGCGCAGCGCCGCCACCTGCAGGTCCTCGCTCTTGATGGCCTTCTTGCTCGCGGTCTCTTCGACATCGAACAGACGCTTTTCACCAACAATGACGACTTCCGTGCCGAGCGCCAACACCGACTCGCCCATCTTCACATTCAGCGTGAGCGTTTTGCCGGCTTCGACCTTCATGCCCGAATACTGAACTTCCTTGTATCCAAGAAGCGTGACATCGATGTTGTACGTGCCGGGATTCATTTTCTCGATCTTGAAATTGCCGTCGAAATCCGATGCGGCGCCGTAGTACGTGCCCTTCACCTTTACGTTGACGCTTGGCAGTCCCTCTTTCGTTTTTTCATCGATAATGCGTCCGACGATCGTGCCGGTAGACTGCGCCATGGCGGAGATCCGGAGGAGACACAGGCACACAGCCGTGCCGATAAAAATCCTGCTATATATTTTTTGACTCATTTGATATAAGGATTGGATAAAAATATTTAGAGTGCGTGAAATAATTAGCGAGCCAGTCGA
>DATGXR010000148.1:0-1785 GCA_035298825.1 Bacteroidota bacterium | reverse complement strand
GCTGCCACTGCCGCAAAACGAACGCTCGATAAACGCGGGGCGAGGAAACCCAAGACACAGACGGTGCCGGTCGTATTTGAAAATACAGTGGCACGGAGTCTTTTGGGGTTTTTAAATAACGCGATTGCCGGTGCGAACATCTATACGAAACAGTCGTTTTTGGTTGAAAAGCTCGGGCAGAAAATTGCGGGTGAGAACATCACCATCATCGAAGATCCTCTTCTCCCCGGCCAGATCGGCTCCCGTCCGTTTGACGGTGAAGGTGTGAAGAGCCGGAAAAAGATCATCGTTGAAAAAGGCGTGCTCAACACATTTCTATTGGATACCTACGCGGCAAAAAAACTTCAATCCAGATCTACCGGCAATGCCGGCGGAGTCAGCAATCTTCATCTTGCGCCGGGCAACTGCACACTCGAAGAAATCATCGCGTCGATTGATAACGGAGTTCTTGTCACATCGTTAAGCGGATTCGGGGAAATCCTCCAAACGGGCGACTATTCCCGGGGTGCGCAGGGATTCTGGATCGAGCATGGCAAGATCGCGTATGCCGTGAATGAATTCACGATCGCCTCGAACCTGCTTGAGATGCTGAACAATGTTGAAATGATTGGAAACGATCCAATAAAAACTGGATCTGTGTATTGTCCGTCACTGAAAATCAAATCAATGACTGTCAGCGGAGCATGATCGATCACTCCATCATCAACTGGCTGCTTGACGGCGACGTTGCAATTCAGTATCAGGTTTATCGCGACCTCCTGCACAGCGACAAACGCCGTCTCCAGGATCGCATCGCGCGCGAGGGCTGGGGCGCGAGGTTCCTCTCCTTCCGACACGACGATGGCCATTGGGGGGGTGGATTCTATGTGCACAAATGGATCTCCACGCACTATACGCTCCTGGATCTGAAGAACCTTTCAATTGCCCCCCGGCAGAAGGACATTCGCTCGACGATACAAAAAATCGCGCGGGAGCAAAAAGGATCTGATGGCGGAATCAATCCATCGCGCGGCAGTACGAAAAGCGACGTCTGCGTCTGCGGCATGTTCCTGAATTATGCGTCCTATTTCGGCGCGGACGAAGATGGTCTGCGATCGGTCGTGGATTTCATCCTCTCCCAGCACATGGCGGACGGCGGATTTAATTGCCGGTCGAATTACACAGGGGCAACACACAGCTCGCTTCACACAACGCTCTCGGTGATTGAAGGCATTCGCGAATATGCGTGCAACGGGTACACATACAGGCTCGCCGACTTGAAGAAGGCGGAGGAGGCGTCGCGGCAATTCATTCTCCTGCACAGACTGTTCCGATCGCACCGTACCGGGGAAATCATCAATAAAAATTTCCTTATGCTTTCGCATCCATCCCGGTGGAAGTACGATATTCTGAGAGCGTTGGAATATTTTTATTTCTCCGGCGTCAAATATGATGAACGGATGGCAGACGCGCTTAATGTGCTCGTGAAAAAGCAACGGTCCGATCTGAAGTGGCCGCTGCAGGCGAAGCACAGCGGCCGGACGCACTTCGATATGGAACGCACCGGAGAGGCAAGCCGGTGGAACACATTGCGGGCGATGCGCGTGCTCGAGCATTTCGGCGTCAGGTAAAAAGCAACATGTCGTCAATAAGGAGAATGCCCAAGTGGCCGATCAAGGACTTCAATTCACCGACCTGTATAATTCATATCGGCCCAAAATTCTCCGATATCTTCAGCGCTTAGTGGGTGAGCACGAAGCGGAAGACCTGACACAGGATGTTTTCGTAAAAGTCAGCGCCGCAATG
>DATGXR010000147.1:0-8678 GCA_035298825.1 Bacteroidota bacterium | reverse complement strand
CCGGGATACAGCGTGCCGTACGGATAATGCGGAAATCCCGTGAGCACCTCAACTTCATGTCCGTCGACTTGGAGCCGTTCCACAAAATCAATGCCCTTCAGGTGATTGGGCTCCGGCTGAAATAACTGTGTGAGGAGTAGTATCTTCATCGGTGCCTGCCCTCTCAGCGTACGATCTGTTTGTCGGCGTGCAACTCGGGTTTCAGCAGCGATGAATGTGTTTCCCCGTTCACGCCATTCAGTTTCCAGCGGTGCAGCTGACCGTCTGTCTTTCTGATGGCCACGGGTGTGCCGAACAGATATCCGGTCCGATTATCTCCCGAGGCCATGATGAGCCTCCCGAACTGAAAGGCTGCCGCCTGCAGCGTCGTCGGCCACGACCATCTGTCGACGCGCCAGGTGTGTATCACATGCCACTCGATCCCGTCGGCAGTACCATACAGGATCACAGACGGATTGAAATTGACGAGGCTCGGTTCGGTTGCCGTGGCGAACAGCGACCATCCGCTCACCTGGCTTCCGCCGAGACAGCTTCCGACAATCGGGCAGCGGATGCTCAGTTTTCCATCGAACTTCAGGTACTGAATGTAATTCTGTTCGAACGGCGTGTCTGTCGGAAGAAAATAACCACCCTCCGTCGGCTGTATCGTCATGGCGCGCGAGCGCTGTGATCCTTCGCTCAACACGGTTACCGATTTGAATCCGTCCGTCGTAAAGAGCACCTTCGATTCGGGATCCGTGTCTCCGGTGAGCACGATCAGTCTGTCGCACCGCTTGTCGTACACGAGCGCATGGATGTGACGGATGGCGCCCGCTTTGAATCGATAGACCTCGGACCAGGTTCTGCCGCCGTCGCCGGAACGGAAAACGAGCACCTCATCACGCTTCCTGTTGAAATAGTATTCGCCGGCAAAAATCTCTCCCCCCGGCAGCGTTTCAAGTTTCATGGTGCGTCCGGGCCGCTCGAAGACCTGTGTGAATCTGTCGTCACCCGGTTCGCATCTCACCACGGCGCCGTAGACCACGCCGAGCAGGCTTCCGTCCTCGGACGGCTGAAGCTGCAAAAATCCTCTTCGCAGCAGTCTGGTCGTGATATCCCATTTCGATGATTGTTTTTTCAACCACCGAGTCTCGATCGTGGTGCGAAATGTAAATGTTTCACCCAGGTCATCGCTGTAAAAGACGTCGTACCCGCGCGTCACCCACAACCGGCCCGTGGCATCAACCACCTGCGCTCTGTATTCTCCAAGCAGATCATGCGGGAAGTTCATTCATCCCTCTCAATTTTTCCATAAGTCGATCGTGTGAGGATCGTCACTTTTTTTTTCGCTACCAGCCAAAAGTTCATGGCCGCGCCTTCACATCGCGGGAATAAAATTCTTTTTATTCCAGCCGATGCAGATATGTTCCCTGCTTCGGCGCTTTGGCGAGCATCTGATCGTGTATCTCCCTGTCTTCAGGATGCAGAAACCGGTCGAAGATTTTCTTCGCCGGATTGCCCCCGTAGATTTCGTATGGCGGCACATTCGTCAGCACCACCGAGCCTGCCGCGACAATCGCACCCCGCCCGATCCTCACGCCGGCCTTGACCACCACGCCATACCCCACCCACGCATCGGCTTCGATCACCGTTTTTTTCAATAAGGGGCGCCCTGAAAATACGATGGGCGTGCCGGGAAGCCTGTAGGCATGATCACCCCCGACGATTGTCACACGCGGACCGAGCATCGCATAGGGACCAAGTTCAACACGCGGGCCGATCGAACATTCATAACTGATCGATGAATATTCGTGCGCGACAAAATCGGGAGAAATCCGGCTCTTCCCGTTCATGATAAACGTCCGATGGACGTTCTTCAGCCCATAGCGTTTGCGCTTATAAGCCATCAGGAGACGTCGATAGAAGGAATGAACAATCTCACTGTCTTTGACCCGTGTGAGCAGCATAAGTGGATTCCCGGGATAATTATAACTGAGCGCAGTATCGAACAGCCTCGACGATACCAGCGGCCATATTGTCAAGGTTATATTTCTCATGGATGATCCTGAATGCATGATCCGACATTGATTTTTGCAGCGCATCGTTTTCAAGCAGCATACAAATCGCATCGGCAAACTCGTCAACCGAATCAAGATCGCAGACGAATCCGTTCTCGTTGTGTATCACAAGGTCCGCCTCCGGTCCGTGATCGGTCGACTTTCCCCTGCCGATGATGAACGGCACGCCGTACGAAAATGCGTGCATGATCGCCAGGCCGGCAAATGCCGGGAGCATCGACGCCACGGCGTTGCGATAGACAAGCCCCAGCTCGCGTTCGTCGTACACCGCGCCAAGCAGCGTGACCATGTGGGGAATGTCGTTGACTTCCATGAGCCGGTGTATCTCCTGCTTCATCGGCCCGTCGCCAATGATCACAAGATGCGTGTTGGAATGACGCTCGACGACGCGCTTCATCGCCTGCAGCACGATGTCGATCCGTTTTTCAGGCACAAGCCGCCCGTCGACAACGATGATCTTCTTGTCTCCCCATTGGCGGCGGTTCCTGTATTCGAGAAGATCACGCTGCGCGAGCGACTGTCGGACTTCGTCGATCCGCTTTGTGTCGAGCGCATTATACGCCACGAAAATCTTCGCCGGATCGACTCCCTCGCGCGTCCAGAATTCCTTTCCACGGTCGGTATAGACAAGCAGCGCGTCGGCGAGATCGCTCATGATGCGACGCATGAAGATGCGCATCCGCGACGGCGATTTCGAGAGCGCCTGTCCCCACAACACCACGCGGCGTCCGAGCAGCCGCGCTAGCACGAGGCAGATCCACACATCGACACCCGCAATGTCGTTGAGCAGAATCAGCACGTCGTACTCGTTTCTGATGATCGCGCGAATCGAATGCAACTGCACCGTCACATACTGCGGCATGAACGGGATCTTCCATTGCCACGATCTGATTTCCTTGTATCGCAGCTGACGAACATCGCCGATCCTGATCGTCGGGTCGTGATATCGGATGGGCGCGCAGAACGTGAATTCGATCGTCGGATGTTTGCTCAACAGCGAGAACAGCGACTGCCGATAATGCGGGATCATCCAATTGAAGGCGCCGACAGTCAGCCGGTGTTTCACATCCGAACGGTCTTCGGCCGCTGTCTTGGGCACATGCGACACCTTCAACACATCAGCGCCCGTGATGTTCACTGTATCCATCATTCCTCCCTTCAACGTGCGGTAAATAAAAAATCTTTCCTGGCGTGTGCAGATCGGCTTCTGGAAATCTGTCCCTCGGAAGCACGATATATTCCCTGAAGATGAGCCCTCGCACAATGCGCAGGATCTGTAAGATGACCTGATAGAACCGGCGGATATGCGAATCGGCCTGGCGGTCTCGAGGTGCAAGAGAGCCGCCGTCTGTGTACCCGAGCAGCTCTTCGATGTACGGCAGATAAATGCGCCGGCGCACCGTGCGTGAAAGGAATGCATAATTGCCGGCGAAGCTTGTATTGAAGAGCTGCGGCGTGATCTGCGAAAAGCATGCGAAATGAAAAAAAATCAATGGAACATCACCAACGTACAACCTCCCCTGCACCTCTCGCATCACATCGTTGGCGATGTTCCATGATCCGACATTGGCGCCCTTGTGCGCAATCACACGCACACGCGTAAAACGCTCAGGCCACTGCTCCAGATATTTCTGATCGGCGAATTTTCCATCCTCCACCCTGTCGTAACACCATTCAATGCACTGCTCGCGCCACCGATGAATGCACGCGAGACCTTCCTCGTCGCGCCTGAACGACACCCATCCCACGTTATAGATGCCATGGCGTTTGTGCACGCTCGCAAGAAGCGAGTACCGGTGCGGAATGATTCCGATTGACGCGCCCTCAAGCTCCCTGAAGATCGGCTCGGGATGGGCGAAGAAGTAGAGATCCGCATCGAGATACGTCAGGAGTGCAACGGCGGTGAATCGTTCCATCACGAAGCGGCAGAGTGCGGCGGTGCAAGTAAAATAAAATTCGACCTTCGATCGTGTGGTCTTCGACTGCGCCAGCTCAGGATCCGAAGATTCGAGCTCGCTCAGTCCGATCGGAATGAAGTTGTCGAATCCCAGCGCACGCACACGCCTTTCGCTCTCGCCATCGAGACACAGGGCGTAGAGGACGAAGCTCGTCTTCTGGCGCCGGAGCGATTCGTAGAGCGCACGCGCACGCGAATAATAGTTCTTGTCGAAGTATGTGCAGAAATAATACATCTCCCCCTCCTCTTGCCGCCTCCCTACGCCGGATACCCCGACACGGCCTGGTCGAAGGCCTCCCGCATGCGACCGGGTGAATACGCCTGGTCGACCACCTGGCGGCAACATTCCCGTACCGCATGCGTCTTCGGCAAATCACTGAGCACGGTAAGCATCGCCCGCGCCAGATCGGCCGCGTCTCCGCGACTAAAATGTGCGCCGTTGACTCCCTCCATCACCGCCTCCGCCTCCGGCCCCTGAGCGTCGTCGTCGTCATGCACCACGACGGGTGTGCCGTACGAAAGACTGTGTATCACCGATAATCCCGCCGCTCCCGGTATCACCATCATCGAGGCGGCGGCGATCATCAAACCGAGAAATTCTTCGTCGTAGCGCGCTCCCGCCATCACCAGCCGCACGTCGAGTTCACGCGCCTGCTCTTCGAGCACCGCACGCTCCGGACCGTCTCCTGCCAACATGAGACTCAGATCGATGCCCCGCTCCCGATTCAGGATCGCGCAGGCTTCGAGCAACAACGGATACTCCTTGATCGTATTGAGTCTGCCCACGCTTACCACAAGCGGACACCCCACATGCGCCGCCCCAAACCATGTGCGAATGAACTCGTCACATGCGGCGGCCGAGAGCGCGCGTCGCTGCCGACAGATCGGTTCGTCATCCAGGCTGTTGTAGACAACATAGAGACGGCGGGGATCGAATCCCGAGGCGATGCCGAAGTCGCGTCCCCGTTTTCCGTACAGGAGCAACCCGTCTGCGAGCCGATAGAATGCATTCTTCACGATTTTTTTCAGTCCCCGTTCCACCCTGAGCCATCCGTGCGTATACAGCAGCACGCGTTTGTTCCTGATCCGGGCGATGATGATCGCAAGCCAGTTCGTCACAATCGACGCTCCCCCTTCGAGAATGAGCACATCGTAGACTCCGGTCAACGCGCACCAGACCGACCTCCATTGAAATGCACAATGCGGTCCCCAGTGAACGGTCCGGCACACCGTGTAGGGAAGCTCATCAATCAACAGCCTGTCCAAAGGCTCGATGCCGCTTGCAAGCGGATCCTGGTCCCCGCCGAAAAATCCGTACGAATGAACGGACGATGCGGCAAGCTCCTTCACTAATCCGGCCTGGTACCGGGCGAAGATGCGTTGGAAAAATGCGACGCGCATAAGTCATGTCCCGCGTGGTGGGTCAGCAATGCTTGGCTGCCAGCATGACAATGATGATCATGACAAGAAGCACAATCCGTGTGTTCGTGGAGTTCACGCTCTGAGTGTGTGTGTGTCCGTCTCTCGGATTCGTTGCGCCTGAATTCTTTCTCTGCCTTCAACACGATTGCATCGTTATGGATCCTCCGTCGTGATCGCAACTGCAAGCGGATACGTGTCCGCCGCATTAAGATCGAACAGCTCGCTTGACCAGAACAATACGACGAGCTCCCGCTCTCCCACATTCTCGATCGAATGCGTGTACCCCGGTGGAATGTCAACGACGCGGAATTCTGTTCCCGAGACCGGATACGTCAACACGTTTCCGTTCGAGATATGGCGAAAGCGGATGAGCGCCTCGCCTTCGAGCACGCAGAATTTTTCGACCTTGGTATGATGGAAGTGATTGCCGCGGACAAATCCGGGATGCGTGCGCGAAATAAACAGCTGCCCGAAATGCGGTGACTTCAACAACTCGGCCAGCGCCCCGCGCTGATCCTCGCGCTTCAACAAGTCGTACGAAAAATCATCCTCAGGTAAAAACGAGACATATGTCGCGTAGAGCGAGCGGCGAAACCGGTCCTGCAGATCGGGCAGAAGCAGTCCGTCACGAATATCGCGCATCTGATACAGCTCCTTCACGAGTGCGCCGAGTGTGATCGTCGTGACCGGCCCGATATTGACACGCCGCACGCCCGGCACCGGCTCGGGCTCTTCAAGCAGCGCATCGAACGCGGCCATCACGTCGTCAATATACACGAGCTCCATGATCCGCTCGGGATCCGAGATCGTGATCTCCAAGCCGCGCGCAATATTATGGCAGAATGTGGCCACGGCCGAATTGTAATTGGGCCTGCTCCATTTGCCGAACACGTTCGCCAACCGCGCAATGACGGCCGGTCCCCCGAGCGCCCCGTATTCCTCGAGCGCCGCCTCGGCCTGACGCTTGCTTCGACCATAAGGATTGTCAAGGGCCGCCTGGATCGACGACGAAAAGACGAGCAACGGTTTGATCCTTCGTTCGAGCAGCCGTGCGACAATTCGCATGGTGAGTCCCGCGTTGCCCGTCACAAAATCCTCTTCCTGCAACGGGCGATTGACTCCTGCAAGATGGAAGACAACATCGGCCGCCTTGAGATGATCGCTGAGCGTTTCATCGGTGTCCGTCATGTCGAATCGGAGCAGCGTGATATCCTTTTTTCGCCTCAGATATTCAGTCAGATTCCGCCCCATAAATCCGGCTGAGCCCGTGACAAGGATAGTCTTCATGCGACGCTCTTTTCTATCCATCCTGAATAGAACGGATGCTCGACGGCCGGAGACGGGGTCGTGATGCTGCCTGCGGCTTTCAGTTCGGATTGGATATACTCAAGCGATAAGAGCAGCTCGGCCATCTCATCGACGTTGAGCAGCCGCGCATTGTTTGAATTAAAATCCTCCATCTCCGCGATCCGCGTCTGGCCTTCCGAGAAGAAGGCATTGTAGTTCAGATCGCGGTTGTCGGCCTTCACGCGGAAATACGCGCCTTCATCAAAAGCCTTCGCACGCTCCTCGCGCGTCAAAAGTGTCTCAGACTGTTTTTCTCCGTGGCGCGTGCCGATCACTTCGATCGGATTACCAGCGTTGAACACCTTCTTCACCGCCAGCGCCAGCGTCTCGATCGTGGCCGAAGGCGCTTTCTGCACAAAGATGTCGCCCTGCTCCCCATGTCCGAATGCATAGAGCACAAGATCCACCGCATCCTCGATGCTCATCATGAAGCGTGTCATCTGCAGATCCGTCACGGTCAGCGGCTTTCGCTCGCGGATCTGCCGAATGAACAGCGGGATGACCGAGCCTCGCGAAGCCATCACATTCCCGTACCGCGTGCCGCAGAGCACGGTGCCCGAACCGTTAGAGATGCGCGACTTCGCCACCATCAGCTTTTCCATCATCGCCTTCGAGATGCCCATGGCGTTGATCGGATAGACCGCCTTGTCCGTCGACAACACGATGAGCCGCTTGACGCCGTTGGCGATCGCCGCGTTCATCACGTTCTCTGCGCCGAGCGAATTGGTCCTGAGCGCCTCGAGCGGATAGAATTCGCACGACGGCACCTGCTTCAGCGCAGCGGCATGGAAGACGTAGTCCACCTTGTACATCGCCTGCGCGATCGAATCGTACGAGCGCACGTCGCCGATATAGGATTTGATCTTCGGACTGTTATACAACATCCGGACCTCTTCCTGCTTTTTTTCGTCCCGGCTGAAGACACGGATCTCCCTGATGGAGGTCTCAAGAAACCGGCGCATCACGGCATTGCCGAACGTGCCCGTTCCCCCTGTGATGAGAAGCGTTTTATCGTCGAACATGAGGTGATTCCCCTTTCATTGAATACGATTGATGGGCAGTGACGATCTCAGAACCGAAATTCCCTCTTCAAGCGGCCGGGCCGAACGCGCATCCACAATCACACCTTGCGAATCGAAGACGGGATGCGTCATCACTTCAACAAGCGTTTCGGGAGCGAACGCCTGTGCCGATGGGAGGATCTCCGTGTACTCGCCGAAGTACCGTGTCGCACGGATGCGGAGGAAATCGAGATACAGATTAAAGAGCGATTTGTATGTCATGCGCATCAGTGTGGACGGACCGATGTTCTTTGAGATGCGGACAGAGGTAATGCCGTTGCGCCTGAGCACCGGTTCGATTGCGTTGAAAATGGACCACTCGGTGTGCACATGATGATGCGAATCGAGATGCACGGGTGAAAGTCCCGCCTCATAGAATCGCCGGATCTGATGCTCGCATTCGTCGGCCACCGCCTCCTTCTCGCTGCGCGTGATGAACCGACGCGTGTTGCGCCGATAGATGAACATTCCCTCGGTGTTGCAGAAACACGGCGTATCGGCCATCATCGGACTCAGCGCCGGTCCGCGTGTCAGATTGAAGTGCACACCGACGCGCGTCGCAAAACCGCAGGCAATTGCGAGGGCGCATCCATCATCAAAATACGGGGCGTTCGCGATGGCCGTCGTGCGGTCGATCATTCCAAGCTTGAACGAAAGTGCGATCGCTTCATTGACCGCTGTCGTGATGCCGTAGTCGTCGGCGTTAACAATCATCTTCATGCGTGGCTCCTTAGATTGGTCTTGTGTCCACACACACATTCCGAATCCCGAAGAAGCAGTCTACACCTGTTTTCGTTCGGCCGCATGCACGAGCGAGACGCGAAGTTTTTCGCG
>DATGXR010000146.1:0-2688 GCA_035298825.1 Bacteroidota bacterium | reverse complement strand
AGGAAGGCGAATAGCTCAGGCTATTCTTCCGGGGACGACAGATATAGTATACAGTATTGCAGCGTCAGAAATGTCGCGGGATAGTCAGGAAATGTAAAAAATTGTCACGCAGAGGGAAAAACCCGTGTTCAGGACGTTATGTCCTGAACAGATACTGAATCTTGATAAAATACTGGCGAGCGGTGTCGCGCATGCCGTATGGCTTCCCGAAGTCCGTGAGGGCGTACGTCGAGCCGGCGTAAAAGATCGTCAACGGACTGAGCTTGTAGCTGAAGAGCGGATAAATCTCGAGCGCCTTGTTGAACTGATCGTACTGGCCGATGACTCGCACGAACATTTCAGGCGTGAACTGATACGCTCCCACGGTGCGCGCAATATATCCGTCGTAAAAGAGTTCGTTCGTTGCGACGCTCGAGAGCCGCGCACGCGAGTACGACAGCTCGACCTGAAATCGCGGCGTCGGACGGATCTGGGCCGTGAGCGAGATCGTATGCCCCGTTCCCATCGAGGGTGCGTCCGTGCGATTGATGAAGCGCCCGAAGGAGCCGTTGAAAAAAAGCGCCAGCGCGCTAATGGGCCGTGAATTGATATTGCATTCCACGCGATTGATGTTGTTGAATTGCACGCCGTTAAACATCTCGTTGTTCACGAGAAACCAGACAAGGCCGACATTGGTCTGGCCCTTGAATTGCGCCCATAATTGGGGGAGCAACCATTCTTCCTTCTTCCTGCCGTCGTAATTGAAATGCAGACCCTCATCCGCCTGGATCGACACCTGGTCGATCACAGAATTCGCGGACGGATAGAATGTATATTGTTCGTATAAGCCGGCAACGCGCGTATTGTTGCTCGGCACAAAACCGCTGTGAGCCTGAAACAGCGGACTGCGGTCCTGATAGACAGCGTTGAAGCTGAAGTCGCGCGCGTCGCGTCGAAGCGTAATCTGTGCCGCTGTGCCTGCGAATTGCTCCCCGTTGAAGGCAGCGGTGTGTGTTGTGCTGCCGAACGTTCGTGTCGAAGCCAGAAGCGTAGTGTCGTTGACTTCCTTCGTATCCGAAAAGAACAGCTCTCCGTTGAACGAATAGCTTCCCCAGAAGCGATATCCCCAGTCGATCCCCGCGACATAGTTATGCGAGTCGTGCGCGTTGCGCATCGTCGCGATGGCGCCGATGAATGTCTCTTTGCCGAAATCGTACCGCGCACGCGCGATATTTGAGAAAGACGCAATGTCCGTCGAAATGAAATCGCTTTTTTCTTCGCCGGGGATGATGTACGGCGTGTTCCTGTCAGAGGCCGCAAGATATACATATGAGAGCGAGCCCGATTTGCCATGCACGCGGCCGGACGCGATCGGATTGTTGATCGTGCGCGAATAGAACGTCTGCGTTTGATTCTTGAGCATGTCCGACCCCTCGAGGAAAAACGGACGCTTCTCGGGATAAAAAAGCGCGAATGTCGAGTTCACGCTGATCTGCGCCGCATCCGATTCAACCTGGCTGAAATCAGGATTGACCACACCTTCGATCGCAAGATCGGGTGTTGGCGCATAGCGGAGTCCGCCGCCGATGCGTCCCTTGAATTTTCCATTTTCGAAACCCGAGGCTGGATCATCCTTCGAGCGGAGCGCGCCGCTTTGCTGACCCGCAACATACGGCAGCACGTCGACAGAGGTGACCGACTCGATGTCGTGAATGCCGGAGATCTTTCCTCCCTGACATGCAAAGCATGGATTGTTCCGATCGGACGTAGTCCAGGACAGCAAAGAGCGGCTTTCTCTCGGATAAATGCGCCCGAACACGACACGCCACTCCTGTTCCTTGCGCGAAGGAAACCGAAGGCTCTTCAGGGGAATTGCCATCTCCGCTGTCCACCCCGATCCGTTCATCGAGGCAGCCGATTCCCAGATCGTATCGAAGCTGTCGTCTTCGTTGTTGCCCGATCGCATCAGATCGGCCTGGATGCCGTACGGATTGACAAAAAATTCATATGAATGCTGGAAATCGCCATAGGTGTCGAGAATGATACCAACGAAATCGTCGTCGAAGATCTTGTCGCGGTCGGTGATGTGTGCGCGTATGGCCTGCGTGTTTGAATCGCTGCAGTCAAAACCAAAATAGACATAGTCCGCATTATAGAGAACACGCACTTGCGTTCGCTGCGGGGCAGGCGTGTTCTCGCCCGGCTGGATCTCGAACGCCATCCAGACAGGCTGGGCAAGCTTCCAGCGCGGATCTTCAAGCTTTCCGCTCAATTTCAGATTTCCGTCGATGCGCATTGCATGCACCTCGGGCGTTTCCGCACACCACACCGCATCCCCCATCAATACCATGATCACCACCATGCACCAAAAACGTACCGATTGCATCATTCTTCTTCCGAAAAAAAATTGTTGATAAAAATAAAACCCTCGATTGACCTGCAGCCTCGCAAAGAACACAGTTTACCAAAGTGTTACGGATCAATCTGTGAAAAGATTCAGATCGCTATTACTGTCATGGAATGCGTTCTGAGACTCATTATTAATGATCGCATTGAGAATTATGAATATACCGTATTCTCATTTGAGAAACAAAAATGCGCTTCTTATCATAATGATAACCATTTATTGATTTAATAAGATCCTGATGGCAAATCGACATTACGATCGACCGAACGGTATGAAAATTGACACATAGAATAAGGCATTAT
>DATGXR010000145.1:0-2337 GCA_035298825.1 Bacteroidota bacterium | reverse complement strand
ATTTCATCGTGACCATGTAGTGCACCGCCTTGGCGGGTTTGCCTGCGACGAGATCGTTCGGCGCGGCGGCGTAGACAAGAGATCCGCTGTCAACAAGCGCGCGGTACTTCGGAACGTTGACAGCGTTGACCTCATCGGTTGTCCACAGCGCAAAGATCGGCTGCGACGCCAGTTGATGATTGTAGCCCGTGCCTCCGTGCGTCGTCCAGTAGAAGATCCCGTCGCCATTCATCGATCGGAGATTATCGATTGTCGGATTATCCGGTGTCGAGAGTGTGTAGCCGGCCTGTTTGCACCACGATCGGAGCATTGTCACGGTCTGCGCCGATGCGACGAACGCCGTCCCGAGCGAATTCATGATACGCGCTTTCGACGCGCCGGGAAACGCTTCGACCGTCTTGTGAAGCATATCCGGCTTTGGCGTTAGTTCTCCGCGCAGGATACCTTGCGCCGCAGAGCCCGGCGTGCGATTGTTCAACACAAGCAACGGACTCCCGTCGACGAACCGCGCCCAGACATTGCCGCCGTCAGGCGATATACCAGAGGCTTCAAATTCCGGATGCGCGCGCAGATATGTCAGTGTCGCCAGGTTGTCGGCCGCGGGATCGGCGCCCGAGAGCGTATTCAAGAACGTCGTGAGCGTATCGATTGAAGAAAGCAGCGCCGCATCCGAGATCGTTCCTGTCGGGGTAATGGGAGTCTCGGGCGTCGTGCCGGCGCCGACTGGATCCTGTTTCTTGGAGCAGCCGCTTCCAATGAGTGCGATGGAAAAAAGCAATGTGACGATTGACGCGCGCATGAGTGTCCAATAGCGCATCATGGGTGTTCTTTCAAGACGTTCCATATGATACCGGCTGTTTAAAAAAAGTGTGTGTAACTGGTGTAGTTGATTCTGTCAATATAAGATAAAATTATCCGATTTAAAGGCAAAATATTTTCATCACACACACATAGATCTTGGCGCTCGAACGAACTCCCCCCTCTGGATCTCACACGGCATTTTCACGATCTTCGATGCAGCCTCTCTACTCGCCACTCCCGCGGTTCGGATCGATATACATCCATGCCAGGCGCGGTAAGACAAAGAACCTGTCTGTATCAACTTTGAACTCTTCGGGATCCAGATGGCCGATCGCGATACGCTGCCAGGCGGTCGTGGGATAAATGCGCGTGAATTTATTTCGCGACGTCGTCACGCTCACGGGCATGCGAAAATCTTTGACATCAGCAATCCAGCGATACGAAGCAAAGGTTGAATCTCCGCGGTAGGTCAGGCGGACATCCAGTTGCGGGATCTGCGTCTTCTTCAGGTATTGAGTGAAGAAGTACGTGAGATCGCTGCCCGTCTTGCGATTGATGAATCCAAACACATCGTCGGCTGTGATCGTCTGATACCGAAACTGCGTTTGGAGACCCTTGATGATGGCAAACCACAGCGAGTCATTGTCGATCACGCTTCTCAATGTGTTCAACACGAGTTGTCCCTTATCGTACATATCCGGCGAACCCTCGTGAGCGACATTATAGATGCCGATGATCGGTTCCGTGTTTCTGACATTCGATTTTTTTCCGTTGATGTATCGCAGAGCCTCCTCGTAGCCCCAGACATGCTCGACATAGAGTGCCTCGGCATACGCCCCGAAGCTTTCGTGGATCCACATATCGGCAACATCCTTCGCGGTAAGACTGTTTCCCCACCATTCATGCGCGCTTTCGTGAATGATGATAAAATCGAATTTCAATCCAATTGCCGATGGCGCCCTGCCGCGATAGCCGCCCAAATACCGGTTCCCGTAGGCAACCGCGCTTTGGTGTTCCATGCCCGTGTGCGGACATTCCACCAGTTTGTATCCATCGCGGTAAAAGGGGTATGGTCCGAAGTATTTCTCAAACGCGTCCATCATCGTCTTGACCTGGGCGAATGTTTGCCTGGCGCGATGAAGATTTTCAGGCAGAACGTAATAATCCAGGCTCAGTTTCTGTGGCCCGTATGTGTCGCTGAAATGCGCGTACTTGCCGATATTGATTGTCACGCAGTAATTATTGATGGGATAACTGATGAACCAGTCGTAGCGGGTCCATCCGCCGGGAAGGGGTGTTGTCGAACGCAGCCGGCCGTTTGAGATGTCCGTCAGTCCCTTCGGCACGGTGATGCTCAACAGCATACTGTCCGGTTCATCATCCTGATGATCCTTGTTCGGCCACCAGAGACTCGCTCCTGTTCCCTGACTGGTCACAACGACCCAGGGATTGCCGGCTGAATCCTTTTCCCACGTCATTCCTCCATCCCACGGCGGCCGCTTCGCCACAATGGGCATACCGCCATAGAAAACTGTG
>DATGXR010000144.1:0-5048 GCA_035298825.1 Bacteroidota bacterium | reverse complement strand
CAGGAATTCATCCATGTTGAGTTGCGCGTAATGGACACGAGCCAATTGTTTAATGGCTTTGCGGTTTTCTTCCTCGCTGAGGTTGGCCTGCATATTGACCAGAAGTCCACCAAGATATTCCTGCACCAACGTCAATCGTTTATCTTCCTCTTCGCCTGAAGCAGAAGGTTCTGTATTATTGTTTGCTGAAAAAGCCAGCGAGCTGAAACCGCAGAAACATGCGCCAGTGAGACAGGCTTTTTTGAAAAATTCTTTACGAGTGAGACTCATTATTTTTTCCTTTTTTTTAGGAATTATAAATTTTATGAAATATTGATCGTAGTATTTTTCGTCTCAAGCTCCAAATGGATGATCACTTTGAAGAGAATAATTGGAATTCAGCAATGGCGGGCCGGCCATCCGCCTTGATTGATAAACGGAATTTGCGCGCCGTTACTGGTTGCGACAAGCAGACTTCAAACGGTTTTTTGCCGATGCTTGTTCCGGTGGCGACCGTCTGCCATGTCCCTTTCACTTCACAATCGATACTGAATGTAGTGACCGGCGAGTAATCACCCCAGGGAAGTTCCTGGATCACAGCACGTGAAACGGTTTTTATCGCGCCGAGATCAACATCGAGCCATCCCGATTTTAACCATAATTCTGCTTTGGGGTCGTGCTGTCCTTCAAATTTTTTGCCGATGATCGTAGCGGCAACCGAATCGTTCCGGCCAAGGCTCCAGAATGTGCCGGGGTTGTCATCTAATGCTGCACTGGCTGTGTGCATAAACAACGGAGCAATGCTGCTCGAAACTTTAGCAGGCTTCATGTATGCAAGCGAGCCGCTTGTTGATGGAGGGGAAATTGCACCCAACTGATTGGCATCGCGGTCGATTGTGAGTTTGATCAGTGTCACAATGGGCAGTTGCCGTTGAGGTTCAAGTGTGAATGTAAGCGAGTCTTTCGCGTTCCGGAATTCGACCGGCGAACCATCCATGAGCGTGGCGCTGGAAACTTTGGCTGGCAAATGCGGCAACACGAGTTTGTTGCCGTTAAAACTGAAGGCATGCAGGTACACCGTGTTTCCTTTGCGCGTGCAGGCATAATCATTTGTTGGGGTATATGGCCCGCCGCGTGTGCCGTAGATTGACTCGCCGTTGACTTTCATCCATGCGCCGATTTCACGTAGACGAACCACAAAATCGGCCTGGAACTCGCCCAGCGCGTTGGGTCCGACATTCAGCAACAGGTTTCCATCTCCGCCGACGCAGCCAATTAACGTGCGCAATGCAAAACGAAGGTCATTGGGTTTGTCGTTCGATCTCCACGACCAGCCTTTGCCCAGTGTTGCGCAGGTTTCCCACGGAATGCCGTCGCAATAGCTGCCAACGCGGTTTTCAGGAGTGCAATAGTCTCCCCATTGACCAAGCCTTCCATGCGATTCGTCGGGATGAAGCGGTTCCAAACGGTTGCTCAGGATAATTCCCGGTTTTAATTTTCGCACCAACGTGGCGGTTTCTTCCGGGAAACTTGGATTCGGGTAACCGTCGTAATCGAACCATAACAATTTGATGTCGTACCTGGTCAGTAACTCGGTGAGGTAGCCGTGCATGCGTTTCACGAACACATCGTTTGTCGCCGAGCGGCAATCCTTGTCGTGCCAGTCGCCCGGCGAGAAGTACACGCCAAATGGCATATTCGCTTCTTTCGCGGCATCCGACAATTCCTTGAGCACGTCGCGTCCGAACGGAGTATTGGTGATTTTATATTCAGTTAGTTTCGAGTCCCACTCGACAAACCCATCGTGATGTTTCGAGACAAACATAATATACTTCATCCCCGCATCTTTGGCATACTGCACCCACTGACGGGCATCGAACTTCACCGGATTAAACTGTTTATACAGCTCGTGGTAAATTTCAGGAACCACATTGGGTTTGGTCCACGGCGATTCACGCATGCACCAACTGATTTCCGCGCCGGTCAGTGTGACTGGTCCCCAGTGAATGAACAATCCAAAACGGGCATCGCGCCACCACTTCATGTATTCGGAATTGTTATCAGGAATTTGCTGCGCCCGCAGCGAACCAACAGACACATTGACTAAAAAAAAGAGGATGACAAATTTTTTCATGGAGAAATATTTAATTGATTTTCAACAGTTCAGGATGAATTTGATGAATCAATCATCGGCAGGTGCCTCTCAAGCGCGTGCATGCCGTGCCGGCAGATTAAGCGAAATGTTAGCCAGCCGCGATCCGCTTGCGCGAAATCGTCAGTTCTTCACGGACTTTTTCTGCCAAGAGGATCTTCAGCATCAACTGGTACGGCACGTCTTTCTTATTTGCCAACACCTTGATACTCTCAACCAAGGACTCCGGCAGTCGAATCGATATCGTCTTGCTCGTTGGCTTCAAATTTGGGAAGATGCTCAATCGTACTTTTTTTGGATCAACATAATCGAGAGGACTATGTTTTGACCAAAACTTCCGCTCCTCGTCCTTGCTCTTAAATTTTGGCACTTTCTTCATGATACATTGCCCTTTCTTTCTTATTCATTTCGTTTCCCAGCCATCGCAAGTGAGGAATGTAACAATATAAGATAGCCCTGACATTTTTCAAATAATTTCACATATCGAACCGTCGGATATTGACAAATCACAGATCTCTCCTTATATTTATTTAGATTAAGTCTTAATTAACATACACACTATGGACACGACTGAGCACGTTAAAGCCGATTTTACAAAATACCTGAAGCAGGGCAATTACCGTATCACGCCGGAGCGATTCCTTGTGCTCGATGCGGTGTTGGGGTACGACGGACACTTCGATGCGGACGAGCTGTTTTTGCGCGTGAAGACGAACGGCGTACGCGTGTCGCGGGCCACAGTCTATAATACGCTCGACCTCCTGCTCGACTGCGGAATCGTCGCAAAGTACAGATTCGGCGACAATCATTCGCGGTTCGAGAAAACCCTGGGCAAGCCCCATCACGATCACCTGATCTGCCTGCAATGCGGAGAAATCATCGAGTTCGTGAATAAAAAAATCGAAAAGATCCAGGATGAGGTCTGCCTCGAAAATAATTTCAAACCTCAGAGCACGTCGCTGCAAATATTTGGCGTGTGTGCAAAATGCAGGAAAGATTGAACATAGCGATGACGAATCTAAAGGATGTACCCGAAGGGACGACGGTTCGTGTGCGGCAGCTGCGCGCACAACCAGAGCTCGGTTCACGGCTGCGCGAACTCGGATTCTGTGAAGACGCCCTGGTCCGCTGCGTGATCAATGGATCGCATCAGATGATCTGCGAGGTTGGCAATACACGCATCGGCATGCACCACTCGATTGCACGTTCGATCCTCGTCACACCAAAGGAATGATACTGCCTGTGAAGACTCAATCGATACACAACATTGCGCTGATCGGCAATCCGAATTGCGGGAAAACGACACTCTTCAATGCGCTCACGGGACTTCGCCAGAAGGTCGGAAATTATCCGGGTGTGACTGTTGAAAAAAAAGAAGGCAGGATCGAATTCGAGGACGGGCGCGAAGCCACGATCCTCGATCTTCCCGGCACATACAGCCTCATCGCTTCCTCACCCGATGAACATCTCGCCGTCGACGTGCTGCTCGGCCGCGTGAAGAACACTCCCCTTCCCGATGCGGTAATCTGCGTTGTCGACGCGAGCAATCTCGAACGCAATCTCTATCTCGTGAGCCAGATCATCGATCATCATCTGCCGACTATCGTCGCACTCAATATGATCGACGTGGCAGAAACGGCCGGGATCTCAGTCAACGCCCGGAAGCTCTCCGATGCGCTCGGGGTGCCCGTCATTCCCACTGTGGCAAAAAAAGGCATCGGCACGAACGAACTGCTGCGCGCGCTCTCGCACCCGATCGTCCCATCGGCTCAATCGCACAAATGGACGCTTCCGGCGCCGGTGCAGAGGGAAGTTGAAGAGCTCACGGAGATGATTCACAAACATCACCACTTCGTTGCCGGCACAGCTCATCATGAAGCGCTTGTGCTCCTGTCGTCGTCGAAGTCTCTCGATACGGATCATGCGGAGATCGCTCCGGAGATACGCGCGCATGTGCGCAAGGATTATGAGAAGCTCGATTTTCTCGGCGTGGATCGGTTCTCGATCTTCATCGAATCGCGCTACCAATGGATCCGCCAGGTCTGCGCCTACTCGGTCACCACATCGATGCGCGCGCATGCCAGCTTCAGCGACAAGATCGACGCCGTGCTCACGCACAAGATCTGGGGCGTCGCCATCTTCATCGTGTTGATGAGCGTCATGTTCCAGACGATTTTTTCCTGGGCCGAGATTCCGATGAACCTGATCGGCGCAGGATTCGACTCGCTTGCTGTCGCAGTCGGCAGGATCATTCCTCCCGGCGACTTTCACGATCTCATGATCAACGGCGTCATTGCCGGAGTCGGCGCCGTAATTACGTTCCTTCCGCAAATCTTATTGCTGTTTTTCTTCCTGAGCCTGCTCGAAGACAGCGGATATATGGCGCGCGCCGCTTATGTGATGGACCGCGTGATGAACAGTGTCGGTCTTCATGGAAAATCATTCATCCCCATGTTGAGCTCGTTCGCCTGCGCGATTCCCGGCATCATGGCCACGCGCACGATCGAACATCCGAAGGACCGGCTCGTGACGATCCTCGTCTCTCCGCTGATGAGCTGCAGTGCGCGACTGCCCGTGTATGCCCTCTTGATCGCGGCATTCATTCCGCAGTACAGGATCTTCGGCGTGCTCAGCCTGCCGGGAATTGTGCTCATCGGCTTGTACGCCGCCGGTCTTGTTGCGGCACTTGCGATGGCGTGGATCTTCAAGAAGACGCTCATGAAGGGACATTCTCTTCCCTTTCTGATGGAGCTTCCGCCGTATAAAATGCCTTCAATGAAATCAACCGGCATACACATGTGGGAGCGAGGCTACATTTTTTTGAAAAAGGCGGGAACGATCATTCTCGGCATCTCGATCATCCTCTGGTTTCTCGCCACATATCCGAAACTCGATAAGGGCACGCCGTCCGACCGGC
>DATGXR010000143.1:0-4382 GCA_035298825.1 Bacteroidota bacterium | reverse complement strand
AAACGTAACGTCACGGTTGTTCCCTTTCCAATTTCGGATTGAATGAGCAGATCCCCGTTATGCTCCTTGATAATGCTATAGGAAATTGCGAGTCCCAATCCCGTCCCCCCGTGTTCACGTTTTGTCGTGAAGAAGGGATCGAAGAGCCGCGGCATATTTTCCTTCGCGATCCCCTCGCCTTCATCCGAGATGATCACGCACACCATCGCAAGATCCGGATCGAATGCCGTCCGGAGACGCACTGCCCGGTCGCGATCGGGTAACGCCTGACAGGCGTTTGTGAGAAGATTGATGATCACCTGTTCAATTTGCTGGATATTGCCGCGCACAATCGGAAGGTGTTCGCCATAGTCCGCTGAAAAATGATTGGTGGATTTGCGAATGAGATTTCCGACAATCAGAAGCGCCGATTCGACGGCAGTATTGATGCTAACCACCTGCCGGATGTTACCGATATCCGCGCGCACAAATTCCTTTAAACCGGCGACAATATCGCGGATGCGTTGCGATCCGACTTTAATCCCCTTTAACAGACTTTCCAGTTCCTGCCGCGTTCGGAGATATGGGAGGCCGCTGACAGTTTGGTCGGGATGGGCCTCATAGTAATCATCCACGACAGGCGCCAATTCGCTGAAAATCTGAGCGACCAGTTCGCTGTTCACAAGGATGAGATTATTCGGATTGTTGATTTCATGCGCGATCCCGCTGACGAGCATCCCAAGGCTTGCCATTTTATCAGCCTGAATCAATTGCATCTGTTGCATGCGTGTTTGTTCCTGGACTTTTTTCAGCTGCGTGATGTCCTCACCCGCGCTGAGCATACCGATAATTTTTCCTTCACCATCACGCAGCATGCTATGATGCCAGGCAATTTCATGGAGATCGCCGCTTGCGTCGAGAATTGTATTTTCCTGATATTCAACCGCGTCCATCACGCCGTTGATCAATTGCTTAAAGGCGGGGAATCTGACATTGATTCCTTCAGGCTGAGGCAGACACAGGCCAAACCAGAACTGTCCCTTGAGACTCTCCTCATCACGCCGAAGGAGCTGGCAGCCCTTGCGATTAATGAGACTGATCCGGCCTTCCGCATCGAGTGCAACGACGATTGCTTCAACGGTATCGAGATAGTTTTGCGCGCGGTCCCGTTCCTGCCGCAGCTCTTTTTCTGTGCGATAGCGCTCGGTGATATCTTCGATGACTCCGTTGATTCTGATTGGCGTGCCATGCTGATCGCACACGACATCAGCCCGTGAATGAATGAATCGCTCTTCGCCATTATCCACTCGACGGATTTTGAATCGTTGATCGTAGTGTTGCTTATTCGTGACAGCGTCACGCAGCGCACGGTCGAGACCGGGACGGTATTCGGACAAGACGCATTTTTGGACCCGCGCCAAGTCAAGGTATTCACTCGATCGCTCGAAGCCATACGTTTTAAAAGCTTCTTCAGACGCCCACATTTTTCTTGTCTGCAGATCCAATTCCCAATTCCCCACATGGGCGATTGCCTGTGAGATTTGCAGGCGTTGTTCGCTGTTCAGTAACGCTTCTTTTACCTCGAGCAATTGACGTTGAAGTGAGGACTCATTGGACCCAGCCTGATCGTCAATCGGAGGGATGGTTCTTGTTTCTGGCACGCTCATCGAAATACCGAAAATAATGAAATACGACAGTGGCACAAAGATTCATGAGATAAAAGTTATAGCAAATCGTCGCGAAACGCAATGAAATCCTTCGTTCATCGAATCCGAAAAAAACACATTGATTATTTCGGCAATTGTTCATAGATACTAGCAAATCCGCCCCATGACGCCAATGTTGTCATTCACTTAAAGAAATAATGTTATGAAGAAACTCACTCGCGTTCGCTCTTCGCTGCTTGCGATATTGATATTTTTCTCATTCATCTCTCTTCATTCGCAGCCCAGCCATGACCAACTTCCCGTGTTTATGGTTTGGGATACTCAGGCGAGTTTTGAAAAGAAAACATCCGATGAGGAGATTGAACGGTATTTTAAAAGACTGACCGATCATCATATCACAGGAATGTTTTTACGAGCATCGAATGAATATTATAAAAAACTTTCGCCCATCGCACACAAGGCAGGAATGCAGATTCATGCCTGGCGTCCGACGATGATACGCTCCGACTCCGCGTTTATGGCCGCTCATAAGGACTGGTATGCGGTGAATAAAAACAATGCGTCCTGTGTCGATGCGCCACCGTATGTCGGGTACTATCGATGGTTTTGTCCCAATGAGCCGGAAGTCGTGAAGTATCTCATTGATCAATATGTTGAGCTTGCGAAGATCGACGGGATAGAGGGGATTCATCTTGATTATATACGATACTGCGATATCTTTCTTCCGGTCGGCTTACAGCCGAAATATCATCTTGTGCAGGACCATGAAATGCCGGAATACGACTATTGCTACTGTCACAGATGCCGCGAAGGTTTTAAAAAAGAATATGGCCGGGATCCGATTGAACTTTCGGCGGATGATTCGTCGGCTCAACGCCAATGGAGAGATTGGAGATTGCAGGCCGTTGTACGAATCGTCGATTCGATCGCACAAAACGTCCACGGCCGAACGGGCAAATATGTTTCTGCCGCCGTGTTTCCAACGCCGGCGATCTCGGTGACGATGGTGCGGCAGGATTGGAGCAAATTCAGGGTCGATGCGGTCTGCCCGATGCTCTATCACAATTTCTATAATAAGGGAGTCGACTGGATTGGCGAGTGTGTGAAGGAAGGACTCGCAACGATGGAGTACAAAAAAGTGCTGCATGCGGGAATTATGGTGCATCAACTGACGGACCCCGGGCAATTTACAAAAGCGGTGCACTCCGCATTCGTCAATGGAGCAGGCGGAGTGGTGCTTTTTGCGGCAAACGCGCTAACCGATGAACAATTGAACATCATACGCGACTATCGGCCATCCGGTGAACAGTTGAACATCATACGCGACTCTCGATAGACGAAGAGACTTCCATTGCGATCGGTCGATGAACACGAGCGCCACGCCAGACGACCGTATGATGCCGTCTGGCGTGGCGCCGCTTCGAGACATTACCGGGCATCATCGATTGTCAGGTACGTCATCGTCTGATTCAGCAATTGATAGGCGATTTCACCAAAGGTGATCGGACCGGTCGCCTCTCCGGTCTTTTTGCCCTCGAGTCCGGCATAGAGATAATTCAGGATGCAGTTGCAGGAGAAGAAAATCTTTTGATCAATTCCCTTCGGCAGCTTCGACGTGAAATCAGCCACGTAATCTGAAATGGGCGCTCCGATTTTATACTCGATGCCTTTGAACACCGGCGCATAAAACTGTACGGTTTTCTTTTCACAATCGACCGACTGGAAGCTCGTATTGATCAATGCGCCATACATGTCCGCGACAAGCGGAAGTTGAGTGTTGATCTTGTGCGTGGTCACGTAATCAGCAAAGTTGACTTCGATTCCGTTCACGACCGCTATCGTGGCTGAAAAACCGTTCTCGGGGAACGTAATTGAATCGCCCACGCCTTGATCAAAGATATTCACGATCTGAAGATCGACGACCTTCGATGCGGGCAGTTCAACATGAAACGCAATGGCGCCGTCGGAATATGCAGTCCCGGTTCTGCCATCAACGACCTTGGCCGATGCAGTACCGATGTCCTTCAGATCGAATCCCGAAATCCATCCGATCAGCGGACTATGTCCGAAATTCTCGAATGTCGGTCCCTTGATCGCAAACTCAGAGTGTGTTTTGCTGAAGCCGGGAATGATCACAAATGTAAATCCGGAATTTTTCGCGTCTTTGTAGATTGCCGAAATCGAATCGGCAGTGTATACTTTGATTTCGTTCGAGAGGGCAAATTCCGGGATCTCCGTTACATACACCTTCTCCTTAGTGAATTCACCACCGTCTTCGCCGATGAAGTAGGGGATTGATCCGCCGATCCAATTGCCTTTGGGCATGGATGCCAAAATCGCTTCATCGGCCGCCAGGATCACCGACTTCCCCGATTTGATGATTCGGGCCGCTTCGTCTTTTCCGTACATTCTCTTTTCCATGTCTTCCTTCCTTATTTGAATATTTTATTGAGATCGGAAATGGCCTTCGGATGCCCATCGTTCTTCACAAAGAAATCATGCAATTCCGTTATGCATGCGTCGAGCTTGCCCGGATCCTGTTTAAAAGCGTTGTTTAATCTGCCAAGAATGATTTTTGTCGCAAAAAACTCGAATTCAATGTTTTGCCGATCGCGAACGATCCTGGCCCAATTGGGATGACTCTTAGGGGGCACTGGCATAACTAGCCCTTTCATGAAAAAACGATTGCTGCATAAAACGTGTGGATTAAACGAAAGACCTACACATAGTATGCCA
>DATGXR010000142.1:0-3613 GCA_035298825.1 Bacteroidota bacterium | reverse complement strand
GCGCTCGGCACAGGTCCCAGATGCGGCGTCTGACCGAAGTACATTACCTGGGGAGCTCCATCGGTGAATGCAGGCCAGGCAGGAACACCGTCGCCGTCTGGAACGCCGTGCTTGGCAAAGTTCGTCCAATATGTCGCCATGGCTTCCGAGATCGCGAGATCCGACTCCGTCG
Organism: Bacteroidota bacterium; assembly: GCA_035298825.1. GTDB lineage: Bacteria > Bacteroidota > Ignavibacteria > UBA10030 > UBA8401 > CAISDA01. Next base: position 3,441 of record DATGXR010000142.1, on the reverse strand, counting down.
TCTGCGGATTTTTCGGATCAAGATGCTTGAACACATAGGCCACATCCTGGCCGTGCGGTGAGCCGTATCCGGCTCTGGGTGAGCCTTCGGGATAGTCGGGATGCTGATCGAAATAATAATAGTAGACATTCGTTTTTCCCATTTTCGAATGCAGCCGCGCCCAGCTCCAGGTCTGCCAGCCGAAGGCGGCGTCGCGGGCCAGATCGCGCGCGGTCTTCGGCACGCTCATTGTTCCGACAGGATAGGCATCAATCAATTCCTGCGCAAACTTGCCATAGCGGGATGTGACACCTGCAATATAATCCTGAGGCGTCTTGGGGGGTGAAAAGCTCGCGCCTTCGTCCGAATTGTAGCCGACAAGAATCGGTATGTCATTAAAGCGTCCAGCCTCGTAGAGTTTGTATTGATCATCCGGAATGACGTGCCCGTCGATGATCGGCCATGCCATGCCAATGCCCCTGCCGCCGGGGAGCTTATCGGCATCGATCTTTCGAAGCTCGGCGATCGACGACACGCCTGCAAGTTTTGCAAACGCTTCGCCCGAGCGCTCGGCATCGGCAAGGCGCTTCATATTTTCACCGGGAAAAAGTGTGGGCCGCGGAGGACCGAATGAGCCGCCGCTTTGCGAAATGGCGCCATGAAAGAGACCCTTGGCCAGCGGTGAGGCGCAGAGCATGCTTACGGCAATACCGCCTGCCGATTCGCCGAAGATCGTCACTTTATCGGGATCGCCTCCGAAGGCGCCGATATTTTTTTTCACCCATTCAAGTCCCGCGATCATATCGAGCAAGCCGTAATTGCCCGAGATGTGATCCGGATTCTCGCGGCTCAATTCCGGATGGGCAAGAAATCCAAGCTGGCCCACTCTGTAGGCAATGCTGACAAAGACCACGCCTTTTTTGGCGAGATTCTCTCCCGTGTAATTCGGGTCCGACGTTGCCCCGGCGCCGAATCCGCCGCCGTAAATCCAGACAAGCACCGGAATGCGCTCTGCAGGTGATTGGGCCGGCGTCCAGACATTTAAATAGAGACAGTCCTCGCTCTTGCCCGAAGGAGGATTTCCCTGCTGAATCGGACCGGGAGCAAACGTAACAGCTTGCCGGACGCCCTGCCATGGAGCGGCGGGTTGCGGCGCGCGCCAACGCAGATCGCCCACAGGCGGAGCGGCAAAGGGAATGCCTCTGTAAACTGTCAATCCGTCTTCAACTTTTCCCTGAACCAGACCGCCTTCTGTGCGGACGGCGGAAGGCTGCTGCGCAAGACACATCGAGCCTGCACACAGCAGCATCATCGCCATAAAAAAATATTTCGTGCTCATAGAATATTTTTTCAGAGTGTTAATGAATGCTCTATTTTTTTCTCAAAAAAAATTTGCGATCGCATCATCGATTCATTACGGACGCTCAATAAACTCCGGTTCGAAGGGTGCGAGAGTAAATCCGTTTTGATAGTCCCGGTCAAACAGGACGCTTCTTGAACTGCCCGCGAGCTCGATGCGTTTGGCTTCGCCGCTCACATTCAGATAGAGCACATGGTGCGAATCAATTTGTCGTGCCATGACCCCGTCGGGAACCATCGGACCCTTCGTCAATGCAAGCTCACGCACGATGTCATCAAGCAACGGATTCAGCATCTCGGCATTCGCAGGCAAACCGAGATAGATCGCTCTTCCTTTCCCATATCGATTGGAGGTGAGTATCGGATAGTCTTTCTCCAGGCTTGTGATGCGGCCAAGAATCTCTGCGCCCCGGGATTCAATGACATCAAACCGCGCCGATTCTGTTGTCACAGCTGTCCCCTGATACGCACACTCAATCTTCCTGCCTTTAAAAGATTTTCTGGATACTTCATTCATCGCTTCAGTCTCCTCGAAGCTTCCGACACGAATCCCAAACACATCGCTTAAGCGGCCGGGATGTGTGGAACTAAAGACTCGTCCGGTTTCATCAACAAGAGCCGAATTGCTTGTCATCACGACTGTGCCGCCCCTCTGCACGAAGTTACGGATTTTCGACGCGGTCGCTTCATCCATGACAGCGACGCCGGGAACGATCAATAATTTATATTCAAGCGGACTTCGTGTGATCTCAACAACCCGGGCGTCCATATTGCGCGAATAAAAAAGATTGAAGCAGGCTTGGAGCTGGCCCTCGTGCGACACCGGAAGAGCGCTGCTTGCAATTTGACTGGGAAATGAAAATGCCAGTCCCACTTGTGCCTGAAGACGATAGGGGAAAAATTTTTCTATCTTTTTAAATTCCGCTGCGATCTTCTTGTATTCATCATACGTGCGATTCGGGATGCCGTCCCAATCGAGCATGCCTTCGAGATACTGTTCTTCGCCTGAATGCATACTCTGCCATGTCCATCCGCAGATCATCTGATTGCCATACAGCAATGAGGCATAGGCGGATTTGCGCACGGAATTGGGTACGGCGGTCATTGTTGTAAACTCGCTGCACCAGAACGGAGTTGTGCTTTCGAATTGAATGCGGGAAATGCCAAACAGCGCATTCATCACCCCCCAATTAGTGGCGAGCGATGGACCGGGATAAAAGCCGCAGCCTTCTCTTGTCATCATTCCGGAATAGGCGATCGCCGAGTAGTCGAAATACTTCATCGGGCTATAATACCAGGCATTCGTATTGAGCAGGGCGTGAGGCGCATTGGCGTGTGTCTTCTCCATCACTTTAAACAGGAATCGGGTAACCTCATCAGACACAAAGCGCCTGAAATCGAGCATGCGTTCGGGGACATCGTTGACGTGTGTTGCGATTGGAAAACCGATTTCTTCAAATCGGTTGATCCTGCGTGACCAGCGCTGCGTCGCCCATGCTGTATTTAAATAGTCCACAGTGGAATATTTGTTCTTCAACCAGGCAATGTATCGCTGTCTTGCGGTTTCAGAATATGAAATATGCCCATCGCCGGATTCATTGTCAATACCAAAAGCAAAAAGTGCGGGATGATGTCCGTATCGCTTCGTGAGCGCATCGGTGTAGCGCAGGGCGTACCGTTGATACACGGGATCGCCGATATCTTCCATATACCGGTGATTCGGATAGAGCACATCGCCTTTTGTATCAACGATATCGATCGAAGGATATTTGTGATGCAGCCACAGAGGCGCAGGCCGAATTGCGATATCAAGGATCACCTTGATGCCCGCATCCTGCATCAGATTCATCACCGCATCGAACCATGTGAAATCGAATTTTCCTTCGGAAGGCTCGTAACTGTCCCAGGCCAAATGCCCCATGCGCACGACAGTGAATCCCGCATCCTTCATGAGCGTGATATCGCGTTTGATTTTTTCGATATTTTTATCGTCGTGAGGATGGTAGTTCGCTCCGACATACAGCGCCTGAGCATCAACAACGCGTGTGAAGCAAAGCAGTGATGCAACGAGCAAAAACATACGATTAATCCGGGACAGTAGAA
>DATGXR010000141.1:0-2696 GCA_035298825.1 Bacteroidota bacterium | reverse complement strand
AGTCGAAGAGATATTCGATGATTGTGGAGTAGCCGCTGAGGATAGTTGTAGAGATCCCGCGTTCTCTGAGTGATTTGACGAGGCGGGCGAGTAGTTTCCGTTCTTTCAGCGATTGGAAGAACAGGCGGAGCTTCTCTGATGAAGCATTCATCGGTGTCATTGTAATCCCCCCACAAGATGACTGAACCAGCATCTCCATCCGATGATAACAAATCTTTATCACATCCGCAACTCATCTGCAATTCGCAGCCGCTGCATGCGCAGCCTCGGATCTTGCATCCATCGGGTGCGCCTCGAACGTGCAGCCGTAGCCCGCAGAAGCGAACACACCCTGCCTCAGGTATGCGCCCGCGATTCAACTTACTTGCGCATGCGCTTCGAGAGTTACTTCTTCGAATACGAAACCGGGAACAATTCAATCCCTTCTTTTTTCCCGAGATTGCGGCTGTACTTTTTATCATTCATATTATTCCAGTGCTCCATCACGCCGAGACTCGGAAGCCGTGTGCCGTCTCGCTCGGGATCGTACACCGTTTTTGAAGGCGGATCGTTTGCCAGCGCCGCCTCGATCAGATACGCATCGCTGTAGGGCATATCCGGCGCATCCGGCCATTCCGAGCGCAGAAAGTCGAGTCCCACGCAATCGATCGCCACGCCGTCCTGCGACGCGAAGATACTCGCGGCCCAGTGATCGTTGAAGGGCGGCATCTTCCATTTGCGCGATGGCAGACCGTTCACCTCACGCGCGCCGTAGAAGCCGTCGATAAGGAAGAGCATCGTCTTTTCTCCAAGATCCTTGTGTCCCAGGAAATCGACGAACGTCATATAGCGCGGCTTGCCCGAGCGGTCCTGGTCGAAATTATTATGGAAATTCTTTCGCCAGTCGGGATCGATGCTTGTCACGCCGTAGAAATTCTTCGCGCACAACGTCACGCCCTGTCCCACATGCCCCTTGAGCACGGCAAGATCGATCAGGTAATCCGCATCGATCGCGCAGAGCGCCAATCCCTGAGCGAGCTTGCCGTTATCGGCCGAATACGGAATCGCATTGTCCTTGAATTCGGCTTTCGTCCTGCCTTCCCCGCCCACGTGGTCGACGAAGATGACGTCAGGATAAGCGCGGTGGCATTTGTCGAAAATATTATCTGTCATATACCGGCTCGCATCGAAAATCGTCAGATTCTTCTGCGGGACCTTTGCCTCTTCGACGAGGCTCCGGATCAGTGCAAGCACGCTCTGGGGCGAGGCATTGATCTCGTTCGTATTGCCGTGCCGGTCGGTGTTGTTCGTATTGATCTTGACGGCGATCTTCTCGTTCTTCAAAAAACCATGGCGGCCGCGTTTTTTCTGCGCGTTGAAATATGTGAAGAGCTTGTCCCACGCCTTCGATTCCTTTTTTTCTCCGGCGAGCGAGCACAGCGCGCCTGTGAGCATACGATTCGCTTCAGATTGTGATGTAACGGTATCGGACCACCAGAAACCCGTCTTACCATCCCACGACGCCACATTTGGATCGTGCACCCAGACCACGCGGCCGGGGAAAATGCCACGCGCCGTGCCGAGCGGCACATTCGGCTTCACATCTGCCGGCATGGAAGTCTGTGCGATGAGCAGTGAACACGCGCTATATAATAGAGCGATTGAAAGCATCGAAGCGAAGCGGAACAAGAAATTTTTCATGAGCGTTATTTGAAATAGATGGAAATGATAATCTTTGTCCCTATGATACGGACTAAAATTCATTAATCCAATTGGGAACACATGCTTTATACGCGATGCGACAGTCCTTCTCCTGCCCGAATCAACTTGGGAATGAACAAGGGATCGCATCCCACATGAAAAATCAATTTCGGAATAATCCATGATCTCCATCCCACATGAACATTCGCATTGATTTCCTCGGTGGAATGCGATACATTTGTATTATCACGATCAATCAATCAAAAGGAGGAGGATAGAATGATCAAAATGCTGATAGCTTTTTTTTTCGCGCTGACAATGTCGGCGACGGCGTTCGAGAAGGACGTCATCAAGACGTCGGCCGGGGATGTCGAAATCACATTCATCGGGCATGCATCGCTGATGATGACACATGACGGCAAAACGATTTTCATCGACCCGTTCGGGAAACTTGCCGATTACACTCAATTCCCCAAAGCCGATCTGATCCTTATTACGCACGACCACCCGGATCACCTTGATACGGCCGTTATCGGAACGATCAGGAAGAGCGACACGCAGATCATCGCCAACGAAGCGGGGGCAAAAGAGGTTGAGGGCGCCGTCGCGATGAAGAACGGCGATTCGCGCACAGTCGACGACATCAAAATCGAAGCCGTGCCCGCCTACAATATCAAGCACACGCGCGACAACGGCGCGCCTTTCCATCCGAAGGGAGAAGGGAACGGCTACGTGCTCACGTTTGGCGGAACGCGCATATACATTGCGGGCGACACCGAGGGTGTCCCCGAGATGGCTGATCTAAAAGACATCGACATTGCATTTCTGCCGATGAATCTGCCGTACACGATGACGCCCGACGAAACGGCCACGGCTGCACGCTCGTTCAAGCCGAAGATTCTCTATCCCTATCACACAGGCGACACGGACACACAGGAAATCGTCCGCCTCCTGCGCGACACGCCGGAGATCGAAGTGCGCATCCGGCCTATGAAATAGCTTTATATTTATTTCTG
>DATGXR010000140.1:0-2809 GCA_035298825.1 Bacteroidota bacterium | reverse complement strand
TTCACTGGATGTTCAAAGACTTATCAGATTCTATTGCCTGAAACTGCACAGAATCATTTGGAACATGAAAACGGTACGGTTACACTCTCTGACAGTCAAAAATATGATGCAGATAATATTCGCGTCTTTGGAGATTCATTGACCTTTATGGATACGAAATCAGAAAGAGCAAAGACTGTCGCTCTTCATGATATTGCGGAGGTGAATCGAACAAGCTACAACGGTGCACTATTGAAAGGAGCGGCAGTCACTCTGGCGGCGTTGTGTATTGAGTCTTCTCAGCGTGCGAATAATACCATTTTACATGAAACGGCACTTGCAGGCGTCATTGGCACATTGTGGGCGGCATGTTGCGGAAGCCATGAAAAGTATATTTTCAACCGTGATTCACTCAGCATTTATTCCACAGGAGTTGAGCGCGACAATCGCCTTATCGAAGAATACAATCATGAGATTAAGCATATCGTAAAATATGGTATCGCATTGAATGACTGTTTAATCGACAATAGCGGGAGTTTCAGTAATGTCCATGGAGTCACGGCAGGATATCCAACGGGTATCGACCTTTATAGTAAAAAGGAAGAGCAGTATGTTTTGGTCGTTGAACTGAATTATAACAAGATGGTCGATTATCGAAGAAATGTTAAGCGGGATTATTTCAATTACCATCATGTGAGCGATGAGAAATACGAGTTGACATTTTTAGAACTCGGCATCCTTCCCGAATATTTATACACATTCAATGACAACTTCACATTGGGATTTTATGCCGGTGGCTCAATAGGGATCGGCGGCGAGAATCAATACGTGAACGAGTTATCGCGGACAATTATCGATCCAACATTCCATGGATATTTTTCTGATTATGGTCCATACGGTGAAACTTCTAAAAGTGCTGGTTGGACGCCCTATAGCATCAGTTTCGGTTCGAGTCTGTTTTATAAATGGCTGATGATTGATGTGCGATACAGATACACACATAATCCCAATAACAATAGTTATGTGAGCGACTTTAGTAATGTGTATCTGCAATTTGGAATTGTACTGTAAAGGAATCAAAGATTGATTCGAATCTGACCTTATTAATAATTACTCGCAAGGTTTCTTGATCAATTCATAAAATTACCGAGGCGATGATGGTGTAGGGGGACGATATTAATGATAGGCAGTGAGAATGAAGAAACGTAATTCAATTCCTAATGGGGATCATAACGATCTTGGGATAATCGGCGGTGATGCGTATCGAAAACGAATCGTTGATTGCTTCCTGCGAAATTTACGATCGATTCAATAAGGAGGGATGTGGCTCCCATCTTCACAGGCCGCGTGAGATGGGCATGTACTATGTGACAAGGGACGTACATTATTTCTATGGCGGAAAAAGAAATGATGATGGCCGAAGAAAACCATATGGTTTGGGTGCGTTGCTACGCGGAGCTCAACGATCGTCTTCCTGATCGATGGAAGCAGCGCGAGTTCGCGTTTGCACTCGATGAAGCAGACACCGTGCGCAGCGTCATCGCGCGCCTGGGCATCCCCGAAGAGGACGTCGATGCGGCGCTCAGGAACGGCGAATCGGTCGCTCCCGACTCGGTCCTTGCGTCCGGTGACCGGCTCAGTCTTTATCCCGTCTTCGAATCGTTCGATATCTCGGGCATCACGCGCATGCGGCATGCGCCCTTGCGCGCTCCGCGCTTTGTGCTCGATGTGCATCTTGGAAAACTTGCCACATTCATGCGCATGATGGGTCTCGATGCGATGTATGAAACGGGATACGCGGACGATGAACTGGTGAGCATATCGGTCCACGAAGCGCGCGCGCTCTTGAGCAAGGATCGCAGACTGCTGGAGCATCCGACGCTCACGCGCGCATATTTTGTGAAAGCGACGGATCCGAAAGAACAGCTTGTCGAAGTGCTCGCCCGCTATCAGCTTTCGGGCGCCATCCGACCCTTCACGCGCTGTCTTTTATGCAACAGGCTCCTTGTCTCAGTGTCAAAAGCAGACGTCCGGACCGAAGCGGGCGTGCCGGAACGCGTGCAGGAGGAGTTCGAAGAATTTTTCCGCTGTCCGTCGTGCCAGAAGCTGTACTGGAAAGGATCGCATTACAAACGCATGCAACTTTTTATCGCCGATACGCTGGCGAAGGCCGACCGCGCACAATAAGATGTGCACAGGATTATCTGCCAGCATCACCGGCCATCACACATACACACATACGATTTTTTGTCGAATCATTATGGCGAACAGACATTCTTCCGCGCTCACCACCATACTCGCTGAATTCGAAATTCAGAAAAATCCCGCCAATGCGCTTGGCATGGCGCGCTTCGGAATCTCAGGCGCGAACACGTATGGCATTTCGATGCCCATCGTGCGCGGCATTGCCAAACTCCACAGAAATGATCATGCGCTCGCCTTGGAACTCTGGGAAACAGGCATACACGAAGCGCGCATTCTTGCAAGCCTGGTGGACGATCCGCGGGCGGTGACAAAAAAGCAAATGAAGGCCTGGGCGCAGGACTTCGATTCGTGGGATATTGTGGATGGATGCTGCAACAATCTGTTTGTGCGTACACCGTTTGCGCACGAGATGGCACTCAAGTGGTCCATCAACAAGCGCGAGTATATCCGTCGCGCGGGCTTCGTGCTGATGGCCGTTTGTGCCGTGCATGACAAGGGAGCGCCGAACGAGGTCTTTGCCGGATACTGCGTGCAGATCATCGACGGTTCGACCGATGAGCGCAATTTCGTGAAGAAGGCGGTGAACTGGGCGTTACGACAGATCGGCAAGCGCAACGAGACGCTC
>DATGXR010000139.1:0-2131 GCA_035298825.1 Bacteroidota bacterium | reverse complement strand
TTCCCGAATGAGCTTCTTCTGCTTCAGCACGTCCCCGTTGAAGAGCGGTTCGAATATTCGGAGCCGCTCCTGAATCTCCGCCGGGGACAATCCATACGCCTTGCCGACGAATGAAAAATATTCCTCAGGCGTGAGAAAGCTGAGCAGGAAACCCTCGTCAAGAAACGAGGCCGTGAAATGCTTCCACTCGTCGGTGCCTGCAACCGCATGACCGAATGACACAACCGATCCGGCATCGATGCTGATGAGATCGAGAATCGTTCGGAACAGTGTCGTCTTGCCGGCGCCGTTATTGCCGACAAGACCGAAACACTCGTGCTCGCTGATTGTCAGCGAATCGATATGAAGAACTTCTTTATTATTGTATGACTTGATGACATTCTGGATTGTAATCATCCTGGTGCGATCCCCTATTGTTGAATATTTTAATCACTCGGGGTAAAATTCCCCGCCGGCAGAGGCGGAGTAGTTTACTCCCGCCGCTTCACGCGATCTCTTTCCGCCCCCCAAAAACAAGTATCAGAATCACAATTTCGGCATCGGTCCAAGCACATCGATGGCAGTCATGGGAACAATCGTGCCGATCTTGGCATCGGTCAATCCTTTTTCAATTTTCGACCGGTCGCCAACGATGATGATTGCAAGATTGTCGGCATCGACGTATTTCCGGGCCGCGCGCTGCACGTCCTCCTTCGTCACCGCAAGCACGCGGGCGATGTACGTGTTGAAATAATTTTCAGGCAGATCGTACGTCACCAAATCTTCGAGCTGTTCGGCGATCGAAGCGACGTTGCTGAAATTGTCCGGGTACCCGAGCGCAAGAAAATTTTTCGCCCGTGCGAGTTCCTCATCCGTTACCGGTTCGGAAATCCCCTTGAGCTCCTTCATAAACTCATTCATCGCCTTTTCGGTTGAATCCGTCTGCACATCAGACCCGGCCACAAACGCGCCAGCTGAACGCCTGAGCGAAAATCCGGAATTCGCGCCGTATGTGTAGTGATGCACTTCGCGCAGATTGTTGTTCAACCGCGAGGAAAACGATCCGCCCAGAATCGTGTTCATCACCATGAGCGGAAAATAATCTTCCGTCTTCCGGTCGGTGCCCACGCGGCAGATGCGGATCACGGACTGTGCGGCTTCGGGTTTATCGATGAGATAAATCTTTCGACCGGAGACTTGCGGCGCGCGTGAAACCGTCACGTGCGCGACATCCTGCTTCTTCCACGCGCCGAAGGCGCCGTCGATTTTTTTGAGGATCTCTTTTGCTGTGACATCGCCGACAATCACGAGGAAGGCGTTATTCGGCCGGTAATGCGTCTGGTAAAATTTCTTCACATCCGAAGCGGTCATCGAGCGTATCGATTGCTCCGTTCCCATGATGTTTCGGCCGTAGGGATGATCCTTGCCGAACACAAGCGGTCCGCTCGCCGCACTGGCAATGCTCCTCGGTTGGTCGTAGGCCTGAAGCAGTGAGGTGAGATATTGCTTTTGCAGCCGCTCCAGTTCCGAGACGGGAAAATCGGGACGCAGCGCGACATCGGCGAAGAGTTTCAATGACGGGTCAAGTTTTGAAACCGTCGAGCGCATCGAGATGCTACTCGACTGAATGCCGCCGTATGTCGAGATCGATGTGCCGAGATAATCGATCGCGTCGGCCAGCTCGAGCGACGATTTTCCTCCCGCACCCTCATCGAGCATATTGGCGGTCAGGCCCGCAAGTCCGGGCTTGTCCGAGGGTTCATCCACATTCCCTGTGTTCACGACAAGCCTCATTTGGACGATCGGCACTTCGTGCTTTTCATAGACGATCACGCGCAATCCGTTCTTCAGCGTGAATTTTTGTATGGCATTCATTTTGATCGACGGAGTCGGTCCGAGTGCGGGCGGCTTTGTGCGGTCGGCTTTTTGAGCGCACACAGGCAGCGCGCATATAACGAACACTGCGAAGCAGAGAACAGCCGAAACCGGTCGGCGTGAAATCGAGTGCATGGTTGTCATCTTATTTTCCCTCCGTGCTGACGAGCGTTGAATTTTTTGCAGCCAAGTCCTGCTTGCCTTTGGGCACAACGCTCAGAACCACGCGGCCGTTGTCGATCAAATAACTCTGCGCTGCGGCGGTGAGATCGTTCGG
>DATGXR010000138.1:0-4574 GCA_035298825.1 Bacteroidota bacterium | reverse complement strand
CCGGCCGAAGACCATCCGTCATCCGTAAATGAACCGGGCAGATTGAGCATCGAACGGATCTTCGCAGAAGCGAACGGCGTCACGGGCATGAAGAGCAATCCGAGGCTGCGCACGATCTGCAGACAGATGTTGATCGTCGTGGCACATTGCGCACGGTCGGTCTTGATCGTCTTCCACGGTTCGCTGTCGTTGAAATATTTATTTGCCGCGCGCGCCACATTCATCATTTCGAAGACCGCATCGCGGAACTTGAATTTTTCAATGAGCGAACCGATGCGTTCGGGCGCGGAGGCAATGTACGACGCAATTTCCGAATCGCGCTCGTTCATCGCGCCGCGTGCGGGCACACGGCCCTCAAAATTCTTCTGCGTGAATGCGAGTGTGCGGTTGATGAAATTTCCGAAGATGTCGGCCAGTTCGCTGTTCGCCTTCGCCTGAAAATCTTTCCAGTAAAAATCGGAATCTTTCGTCTCGGGAAGATTCGTCGCGAGCGTGTACCGAACGAGATCGGCCGGGAACTGATCGAGAATATCCTTCACATAGATCGCATGCTTTCGGCTCTTCGAAAATTTTCCGCCTTCGAGGTTCAGGAATTCATTCGCCGGCACATTGTCGGGCAGCGTGTATCCCCCTTTCGCCATGAGGATCGCCGGAAAGACGATCGTGTGGAACACGATATTGTCCTTGCCGATGAACGCGATGTAGCGCGTATCGGGATTCTGCCAAAATTCCTTCCATCGCTCCGGCGTGTGCTGAGCCGCCGCCCATTCTTTTGTGGCAGTGATGTAGCCGAGCACCGCTTCGAACCACACATAGAGCACTTTCCCCGTCACGCCATCGATGGGCACCGGAACGCCCCAGGAGAGATCGCGCGTCACTGCGCGGTCCTGCAGGCCTTCTTTGAGCCAGCTGCGCGTCTGCTGGATCACGTTGTCCTTCCAATCGGATTCGTGTGAGGCGACAAAGTCCTCGAGCTGTTTCTGGAACGCACCGAGTTTCAGGTACCAGTGCTTCGTGGTGCGCACCACGGGCGTTTTTCCGGAGACGAGACTCACCGGATTCTTCAGTTCGAGCTGATTGTAATATGCGCCGCAGTTGTCGCATTGATCGCCGCGTGCGCGTTCCGATCCGCAGTTCGGGCAGATACCTTCCACATATCTGTCGGGAAGGAACATATTCGCTTCAACGTCGAAGAACTGCTCCTCCTCTTTTTCGCTCAAATACCCTTTCGCAAGCAGGTCGAGAAAAAATTCCTTGGCCGTTTCATGATGCAGCGGTGACGATGTGCGCGAGTAATTGTCGAAACTCATGCCGAGGCGGTCGAATGCCTCCTTGTTCATCGCATGGAAACGGTCGACGACGGCCTGGGGCGTTGTTTTTTCGTTTTCCGCTGTGATTGTGATAGGCACTCCGTGTTCATCGGATCCGCTGATGAAGACGATGTTGCCGTGCATGCAAAGGCGTTGATATCGAACGAAAATATCCGCGGGTAGATACGCGCCCGCAATATGACCCAGATGGATTGGGCCGTTGGCATACGGGAGCGCTGAGGTGACAAGTAGTGGTCTGCTGTTAATTTCCATGAAGTAAGAGTCGTTTGAGTTGCACCGTCAATGATAATAACACTAATGGAAGATACACATTTCTTCGCAAAAGTCCGAGTGCCCGCTCCACTGCTCCGGCGCAGGCGGCCAGGTCGGCCGTGCCGAATCGTGACACGAACCGCTCCAAATCACCGAGCTGGTCGTGATTGATCACGCCGGTTTCGCCCTGTTCCCTGAAGATGATCGCGTCGCGGAACCAGACAAGCAGGAGATGCAGAAGCTGTTCCACAGGCTCACGTTTCTTCGAAGAAAAATATTCATCCTGATCATCGAAATATTTAAGCACCGCATTCCCGAGGCATCCCCTCAGGAACGCCACGGCATCGGTCCTCTCTTTATCGAGATCCTCGTTCAGGAGGTCAAGCGCGCGCGAATAGCTGCCGTCCGAGAGCCGTGCCGTGAGCCGGGCGCGTGTGGCGTCGACCTGCTCGTGATCGACGAGCGCCTGCGCGATTTCGTCCTCCTTCAGACGCACGCATTGCACGGCCTGGCATCGCGACAGAATCGTCTGCCTCACCTGTTCCTTATGCGCGGTGATGAGCAGGAAGAGCGTGTCGTCGGGCGGTTCCTCCAATATTTTTAAAAAGGCATTGGCCGACGGTTCGTTCATCGTGTCGACATCGAGCAGGATGAAGATCTTCTTCCCCCGCTCCGTGGCCGTCATCGATGTTTCCTTGCGTATTGCGCGGATGTCCCGGATGCGTATCGCAACGGCTTTCGGGATGGAAATTTGCGCATAGGGCTGGATGGCCTTGCGGGCCACCTGCCTGCGAATTTCGTCTCTCAGTTCGGCATCGAGCGAGTCACCATCGTCGTTTTTCTTTCCCTCACCTCCCGGAAGCGCAAAGATGAGCTTCAGGTTTGGATGCTGCAGCGTGATCATCTTCCGGCACGACGGACAATGGCCGCATGCCGTAGTGCCGCCTTCTTCGCACAACAGTGTCTTTGCGAATGCAAGCGCAAGCGCCGACTTTCCGACTCCCTCGGGTCCCCAGAAGAGATATGCGTGCGCAAGCCGGTCCTGTTCGCGAGCTTTCGAAAGGAGTTGCTTGGCGTGGCGCTGGCCGATGACAGTATCCCAGATGTTCGACATTAAAAAGCCTGACCTAGTCCGAAGTGAAATACACTGAATGAATCATGGAACAGACGTTTGGTGAAGATCCATTCGTTGCCCTGCGTTTCTTTTGGATCGTAGACCCTGAGTCCGATATCGAAACGGATCGGACCGATGAACGTTTCGTAGCGTAGACCGACGCCGGCAGCGATGGCAAAATCGCGCATCGAGATGTCGCCGGGCGCATTCCACAAATTGCCGACATCGACGAACAACACGCCCCACATCGCCTCGAGATCGACGAAGAAAAATTTTCCCCAGTTGCGGAACAGTTGTATGCGGTCTTCAACGCTCGCCTCGAGCAGCACGTTGCTGCCGACGCCCGACGAGTCGCGCGTTGTGAGCGCACGGAAGTTCCATCCGCGCACGCTTTGCGATCCGCCGGCAAAGAAGCGGTGCGTGAGCGGCACCGGTACCTTGTTATTCTCGTTGTAGAGATACGCCTCTCCGCCCTTGAGCTTCATGGCGATGACGTTCGAATTCACGTTGTTGATCGGATAATACTGGCGCACGAGGAACGACGCCTTCAGATATTCCGAGAACGGCAGCGACGGTGCGACGCGGCGCGCTCCGATCTGTTCGAGCAGGCGCGGGAGTCCGCCTGATTCCTCGAGCGACACCATGTGATAAAATCCCTGCGTCGGTGAAAAAAGATTGTCCGTCTTGTCGCGCTGCAGCGTGAGCGTGATAATCGAGTTGAACTGTTTGATACGATGCTCGTCTGAAGAAAATTCGCCGAGGCGAATCCCTGAGGGATCGAGAATCGTCGGGTCAACGCGTTCGAGCGTCCATTCGGCATTGCCGGTCGTATATGTGGCAAGCTTATGCGTGATGCCGAAGCGTCCGCGTATCGCCGTGAGTGTATAGGCCTTTTGTTTTTCGCCTTCGAACGACAACGTCACGCTCGCGCTTGTCTGATTTCCGTAAAAATACGGGAAGAACACCTGCGAAGAGATATCCGCCTTCGTCAGGAGCGATTGTTCCTTCAATCCGTAATTGAACAATCCGCCCCAGTCGAGGCTCAGCGGCTCGATGAGCCGGGCACGGGCCCGCGTCGAGAATGTGCTTGCATTGCCAAGCAGATTCCTATGGCTGTACCCGAGTCCGATACCCGTCGTGAACTGGCTCAATTCGTTGTTCACCTCGACCTCGGGCGTGATTTCCTTCAGTTCGAGCACGCGGTACGAAATCTGCATCGGAATATACGGCGAGATGCCGCCCTCGCTTCTTGGCATCGGCTTGACGGCCGCATTTTCGAGCAGTCCGAGACGGTTCAGATTCTGTTCGCTTGCAGTCTTCTTTTCCTCGTTGTACACCTCGCCCGGAACAAAATCGAGTTGACGCAACACGACATTCCGGTCCACTTCTGTCGTATCGGCTGCGATCGTCACCGGGCCGAAGACGTAACGGCGGCCCGGAGTGTACCGAAGCGTGACAGTGATGTTGTTCGTCGAAAGATACCGGACCGGAACAATCGCTTCGATGTCCGCATCGGGATATCCGCCATTATGAAACACTTTCAACGCGCGGAGCCGTTCCTGTTCGAGCGCTTCGGTGGAGTACGGCATGCCTGCCTTGATCCCGCAATTGGCGGTGATCTCATCGGCGATATCGGCCGATACCGACTCGATCCCTTCGATCCTGATCGTATCGACGAGCGAACGGACGTTCTCTTTGACGCGCAGTTCAATATCCATCTTGTCGGATGACGGATATGAGAACGACGTATCGATCACGGCATGGAAATATCCCTGCTCTGTGAAAAATTCGCGCAACCGGATGAGATCCCGTTCAAATGCCGAAGGATCGAACAGCGATCGCGGCGATCCAAGTCGTTCCCAAATGTGTTCATAAGC
>DATGXR010000137.1:0-6247 GCA_035298825.1 Bacteroidota bacterium | reverse complement strand
CGGAAGATCGTTCCGGTTGCCGACACGTATCACGGCGAGCACTTCTTCGTCAAACATGCACGCAAGCGATACGCCACGCCGATGCTCATGGTGCTGATCGTGATCGAAACGACGGATCTTGCATTCGCAGTCGACTCGATTCCGGCGATCTTCGCCATCACAACAAATCCGCTGATCGTCTTCGGTTCGAATATCATGGCGGTCCTCGGACTGCGTTCGTTGTATTTCGTGCTTGTCGAATTGAAACGCATGTTCGCCTATATCAAGTACGGCATCGGTATCGTGCTCGGAGTTGTCGGAATCAAGATGATCCTGATGGATGTGATCGATATCCCGACCGTGATTTCGTTATGCATCATCACATTTGTCCTGACAGCATCCGTCGCCGCGTCATATTTTTTTCCACCAACAGAATCTGAGTAATGCGCATATCATTCACCAGTATTGCAGTTGCATTTGTTCTCTGTGCCTGTGCGGAAATCGCATCGGCACAGTCGGTGTATCTCGATCCGACTCACGACGCATATGATTTCCTGAAACGCATGGAGTCGAAGCATGTGATCACCGGCTACCGTGATGCTGTTAAGCCGATGACACGGGGAGACATTGCTCGGTTCATCTCCACGATCAACACACGCGCCGAAGTCTTAACAGACGTGGAACGGGAGCAGCTCGGATTTTTCAGAGAAGAGTTTTATCTCGAACTGAAGCAGCAGGGCGACACGTTGTCTCTGCCTGAAGAGCGCTGGCACCTGTATCGGTATCGGGGCGATCCGGGGGAATTCAATATCGATGTCAACGGCGGGTATTCGTACCAGGGCTTTCCAGACGGGTCGCTCACGCGCACGCGCTCAAACGGCGCGCAGCTGTACGGATACATCGGAGGCTCAACCGGCGTGTATGCGTATTTCCGCGACAATCACGAAGAGGGCTCGCGCTTGACGGCGGTGAAGGAATTCACTCCTCAAAAAAGCGGCGTGATATCGCGCGCCGACGTCGGATATATCGAATACGACCAGTTCGACGCCCAGGTGACTGTGGACTTCTCTTTCCTTCGTCTCTCAATCGAAAAGATGCCGAATGTCTGGGGCGCGGGAGAGCATGGAAATATCATCCTGTCGGACAAGGCGCCGTCTTATCCGCAGATCAAGCTTCGCGCGAGGCTCGGCAAGAACGTCGATTTCACATATCTTCACGCCTGGCTTTCATCGGACGTGGTCGATTCGCTTCGCACGTATCATAGCGGCATCGGGGGACAGCTTGGCGAACGGACGATTTATTTGCAGAAATACCTGGCGGCGCAGATGCTTGAGTTTACGCCATGGGACGGAGTGAATATCGCCATCGGCGAATCGGAAATCTATGGAGGAAGGTCTCCGGAACTGATCTATCTGATTCCGATAATGTTCTTCAAGGCCGCGGAGCATTATTCCGGTGACACGGATAATTCGCAGGTGTTCGGGAGCGTCGACATCACCGCCATAAAGAATTACGATCTCTATGCATCGTTGTTCATCGATGAATTCTCGACAGAAGAATTTTATCTCACCAACCGCCAGCGCAACCAGCTGGCATTCACGCTCGGCGGACGGGCGTTCGATCTCGTTGCTCCGAACACTGAACTGAGCGTAGAATACACGAGATGCAATCCCTGGGTCTACAATCACAAGTATCCCGATGTGACGTTTCAGAATCACAAGGTCGATCTCGGGCATTGGATCGGGCAGAATGCCGATTATCTCTTCGTCGGCGGGAAATACCGTCCCATGCGATCTCTGCAGCTGGGCGCGCAGTTCGAATCGCTCCGGAAAGGCGACAAGAAGCCCACAGAATTCCAATATCGGCTGCCGACGCCGACATTTTTATACAGCCCTATGTGGAAGACGCAGTCATACGGCATCACGGCACGCTATGAACCGGTAAGGGATTTGTATGTGGACCTGCGCGTGTTGCGTTCCCGGTATACGACCGAGGTCGTTCAGAACGCCGATTATGCGGGGAAAACCGACTTTTTGCTCGGTGTGCGCTATAATTTCCATTGATCCGGAATTAAACTATTTTCCGGCTCCATTGTCAAATTTACAGCCACCAGAATGACCAGATGACGCACGATGACGAACTGGATCTTGTGGAGCGCTTTCAAGCCGGTGATGAGCAGGCTTTCAATACGCTGACGCTCCGCTACCAGGAAAAAATTTATTGGGTCGTGCGTCGGATGATTCCGGATCATGACGAAGCAGATGACGTCGTTCAGGACGTGTTCATCCGCGCTTACCATTCCCTGAAGTCATTCAAAGGCGAGTCGAGTGTCTATACCTGGCTTTATCGCATTGCGGTGAACCTTTCATTGAACGAGATCCGGCGCAGGAAGATCAGAAAAACATTTTCGCTCGATGAGAATACGACGGAACAGCATCGGTCGTACGAGGATTCGCCGGTCGAGGAAATTGAAAAACAGGAGCAGGCTGCGCTCATCAGACAGGCGATCGACCGTCTTCCCGAGAAGCAGAAAAAAGTGTTCATCCTGCGCTATTACGAAGAGATGCCGTACGAGGAAATCGCGAAGATCGTCCGCACAAGCGTGGGCGGATTGAAGGCAAATTACTTTCACGCTGTTAAAAAGATCGGGGAGTTTTTAAAACATGAAATGCCATGACGTAGAATATCTGCTGGTCGAACTGGCGGATGGCACACTGGACGCAAAGCAAAAGGCGAGTGTTGAGGAGCATCTTGCAGCGTGTGAACAGTGTGCAATGGATGCCATCCTGATCAGGGAGACGTTCGCCGTGCTTCGAACGGACGTCGAAGAGCTGCCTCCGAATCATTATTTCACTACGCTGCTGCCGAAGATCCGCACGCGGCTCGAGAAAAAAGAGCATCCGTGGACGTTTACGATTCCGGTGTGGCTCGAGAAACTCGCTGCGCCGCTCACAGTTGGCGCGATGGCCATGATTCTCGTCGGTCTCTTCAGGGCCTTTGAGCCTTCGGCGGAATATTCGCCGCTCAAGTCGATCGTCGAGCAGGTGCCGGGCGATGAAATGGCTTCGCTTGTCGTCACACCGGCGGAAATGCTCACCGGCAGCCAGTACGGATATCAGGCAAATGAACGCGTGCTGGAGGCGTTGCCGAACGCAAACACGTTGGTCGAATCGATGAAGAATGAACTGTTCGAGAGAGAGATGCCGATGCCGCAAGCGGAAGTCGGCGTCCAGTCGGTCGAAAGAACGCTCGACGGCCTGGATGATGAAACTGTTTCTCAAATACTGGATCGATTGAATGAACACACAACTACTCTCTAATCGGATGAATCCCATGAAAAAATATATCTTATATACGCTGGCGGCGGTTGTCGTCATCTCGCAGGGGATGGCTGCACAGATGAAACGGAATTTCAATCCGCATCCGGCCATGGATCGGATCGAGAGCTTCAAAAAAGTCCGGATGATGGAAACGATGAAGCTCGATGAAACAATGTCGGTGAAGCTGTTCGCGCGGTACAACGCACACCAGGACCGGATCAAGGAACTCGAGCGTGAAGGGAATGACATCTACGACAAGCTCGAATCGCAGATTCAGTCGAACGCGTCCGAGAGCGAGTACAGCCAGACGTTCTCCACGCTGCGCGAGTACGAGAAGAAATGGGGCGAAGAGCGAGTGAGATATTTTAACGAACTGAAGGATCTGCTCACGCCGAAACAGCTTGCCGAGTACATGGTGTTCGAACGCAACTTTTCGCGCGATCTGCGCGAAGCCGTGCGCAATGTGAAGATGGATCGTCTGAAGAATCACTGATCGATTGCTGCGTTGCGATGGTGCGAAGTGGCGCAACACGAACGGATTCGATCGTATCGAATAGTGTCGATTTTTTGAACGGGATTGCAGCAGTATATGAAATCAAAAAGGTGGAGCGCGAGGTCTGCGTGCTTCACCTTTTTTTTATTGCGGCCGGTCTCGGATTGATTCTTCATCCGCCAAACAGTATATTTTTTTATGATGAGTAAGCAACAAACAGGTATCTATCTCGATCACGCAGCGACGACTCCTCTGGACGCCGAAGCCGCATCGATCATGAACGCGTGTGCCGCGGAGGCCTACGGAAATGCCTCGTCGATACACGGTTTCGGCCGCGATGCGAAGGTCATCCTCGAGCAAAGCCGCGAAACGATCGCACGGGCGCTCGATGCCGAGACGGCCGAAGTGTTTTTCACATCCGGAGGCACGGAATCGGATAATCATGCGCTTATGGGAGCGGCTTTTGCCGCCCGGCGCGCATCGGGCCGTTCGCATCTTGTCGTTTCAGCCATCGAACATCACGCCGTGTTGCACTGTGCCGAATATCTGTCATCAATCGGATTTTCAACGACAACGGTGCCGGTTGATGGTTGGGGTGTTGTCGATCCGGATCGTGTCGCCACGTGTATCACGCCTGACACCTGCATTGTGTCGGTCATGCACGTGAACAATGAAATCGGCACGATACAGCCGATCGACGCGATTGCCGAGCGCGCGCACGCGCGTGGTGTGCTTTTTCATACGGATGCGGTGCAGGCTGTGGGGAAGCTTCCGGTTTCCTTGAAGAAATCGGGAGCCGATGTGATGTCCGTCTCGGCTCACAAACTGAACGGACCCAAAGGCATCGGCGGTATCGTCATTCGACGGGGAACGGACATCGATGCGCTGATCCATGGCGGCTCGCAGGAGCGCAAGCAGCGGGCAGGCACGGAGAATGTACCGCTTGTTGCGGCCTTCGCCTGTGTGATCGGGAAAGCGGTGCGCGAGCGGGAAGCCTCTGCCGTACGTGCCGAGGCGTTACGTGCGCGTCTGCTGGAGCGCATTCAGGCGGATGTAGATGGCGTGATCCTTAACGGAGCACGCGGACTGACAGTGCCATCGATCGTGAGCATCTCGCTCGATGCGGCGCGGTACGATATCGACGGCGAGGCACTGCTGATGAATATGGACTTGCGCGGTATTGCGGTTTCAAGCGGCTCCGCCTGCACATCGGGAAGCGTGCAGCCATCGCACGTGCTGCGCGCGATGGGAAGACCGGATAAGGATGCGTTGCTCACGATCCGGTTCTCGACGGGCAGACAAACGACGATGGAAGAAATCGAACGCGCGGCCGACAGCTTCATCGACATTGCACGCAGGTTCAGAAAATAAACGACGCGCCATTCGACGCAGGCGCTGTACGCAAATTCAGAAAATTGACAGCGCGCCAATCGACACATGCGCACGCACAATGCAACGAAGTGTGATTGAAAATTCACTGACTGAATGGTATGGAATGACAGACAAAGGAAGAAACAGAATGAAACGGCTGGCAGTGATTGCGATCCTCTTGATCATGGGCGGATGCCACAACTCGCTCGAGAACGCGACATATAACATGAAAAAAGGCGATGCGTTCTATGAGACAAAGGAATACGACGTGGCTGAATATTATTACGACAAGATCCCGGAGGAAAGTCCCTTGTATGCGCAGGCGCGCGCCAAGCTCGACTCCATTGCATCGTTCCGGAAATATTGGAGTGTGAGGACTGTGTCGGAAGAAGATCTGAAAAAGATCGTGCTCGCCGACCATTCGGCATCAATGAATAAATCGACGATGAAGCCGTTGCATTCATTCGTGATCATCAACAACACCTCCCGCACGCTCTCAAGCATCACGGTCGAATTCACGTACTTCGACATGAATTATCACGAAGTCGGCAAGCTCACATGCGATGTCGACGCGCCGGTCGGACCGAAAAAGAAGGGCGTCTTTAACCGCGTCGAGCCCGGCACGCTCACGCATACATTCCATAAGAGCGAGGCGAAGCTTGTCGGTGCCCAGTACTGATGCGGCACAAGGTCAAAGGAAAAGGATCATCTATTTTATCAAATCGAGCAGTCGAACTTCTCTATACGACAGCGGCCCTCATAACATCACCTCGCACAGCCGCATAGTTTTCCATTGAGGCGAACGCTCATGGTTTTTCAAGTATGCCATAGCGCAGGCCGCGGTCGCTCACGAGCACGGCGTCGAGACCGGTGAGATCGAGATACTCCATCAGGATCAGCACGCCTGCAAGCAACACGTCGGCTCTTCCCGGCGACACCTGCGGAAGGGCGGCGATCTCCTCAACAGTCATTCCCTTCATCATGTCGAATAATTCACGCGTGATGTTCCTGTCGAGCCTGAATCCTGTGACGCGCGCCCGGTCGTAGAAGGGCAGATGCTGATACACTGCGGCGAGTGTCGTCG
>DATGXR010000136.1:0-6263 GCA_035298825.1 Bacteroidota bacterium | reverse complement strand
GCACTTCTTCATCGGCGGCACGGAAGGATGGATCAATCGCGAATTTGAATCGGGCGGCATCCCGATCCAAAATGTTGAAGATTATGCATTCCTGTCGCCTGCTCTTCCGCTTCGCGGATACAATTATAATGTGAAGAACGGAACACGCTTTGGATTGATGAATTACGAGCTGCGCTTCCCGTTCATCCGCTATCTTGTCACCGGCGGTCTGCCGCTTGCGTTTCAGAATGTCACAGGCGCGTTCTTCACCGACATTGGTTCGTCATGGACGTCCGACAAAGCGTATCGCGCAGTGGGGACGAACGCCGAGGGCCAGACGGTGACACAGGACCTTTTGATCGGCATGGGAACGGGCATTCGCATCTATCTGTTCGGGCTTCCTCTGAAAATTGATGTTGCCTGGTCGTATGATATCAACGGCTTCTCGACGCCGAAATATTATTTCTCGCTCGGGGGCGATTTCTGACGTAAGGCGGGGAATTTCGTATCAGGCGGCATCTGCCTTCTGCATTGATGCAGGAAGGAGGGAGACATGTCCCGGCACACACAGCTTGTGCGGGATTCTTCTTTCTGCGTAAGTACAGAAGGCTTTTTTTTTATATCGCACCCCCCGGGGGAAAATATCACTTCCGCCTGCTATATTGAACTTTCTATTCCGAATCTTGCTTTTTCAAGGCCATGCACGCTTGCTTTCTATTGACCTGAGGTGTATATTGTACATTATTCGCCAAATGGCTTTTCAATGTTCTTTTTTTTCGATTCCCCATGTCTGTGTATAGGGAACCACGCAGGTGTGACTTAACATAATAGAAATGGCCTCAATTCTTATCGTTGACGATATCCGTGCCAACCTGGATCTGTTAGAGGATATTCTGTCGACGCAGGAATATGAAGTGTTGCGCGGATCGAACGGCCTCGAAGCGTTGCAGATTTTGCAGACGCACAAAGTGCAGCTGGTGATCTCCGATGCGATGATGCCCAAGCTCGACGGTTTTCAGCTGTGCCGCGAGATCAAGGGCAATCCGCAGCTTCGTCATATTCCATTCATTTTATACACCGGCAACTACGTGTCGCCGGAGGACGAACAGTTCGGATATTCGATCGGCGTCAACCGGTACGTTGTGAAGTATTCGGGCATTGAAACGCTGCTGAACACGGTGCGAGAGCTCATCACAGCGGCGCCTCCTGAAGTTTCGAACGACATCACGGCCGAGGAAAAAGACTTTCTGAAGGCGCACAATCTTGTCCTCATCAAAAAGATCGAAGACAAGATGGAAGAGCTCGAACAGTTCAACAATGCCCTGCTGCAGAAAAACAAGCAGTTGCTCGAATCCGAGTCGCGTTACCGGAGTCTGTTCGAGAACAACTTCGTCGCATATTTTCTTCTCGATCCATCGCGCGGCATGGCGCTTGTCGATTGCAATCACGCAGCCGAAACGCTCTTGGGCATTCCGAAACACGATTTGTTGAAAATGTCGTCTCCGCTGCCCATCGATATCAAGAGCATGGTCGAACAGCATTCGGAAAGCACCGTCGAGTTCCAGTACGAAGGTCCGAACGGAGAAGCGCTCATCTGCGAGGCGCATGCGGGCAAAGTGCTTTACGACACGCAGGAATACATCATCGCCTACGTGCGCGATGTGACGGTGGAACGCCAGTTGCGCGAACAGCTGCTGCAGGCCGACAAGCTGTCGCTGCTCGGTCGGCTCTCGGCGGGGATCGCCCATGAGATTCGCAATCCGCTTGCCGCCATCAGCATGAATCTGCAGTTCCTGCAGAGCGTGCTGCCCGATGAGAACGAGGATGTGCGCGAGGCGATGGAAGCCACGCTGCAAGGCGCGGTGCGGATCGATCACATCATCGAGAACACACTGAATTTCGCGCGGCCCACAAAGCCCGTGAAAAAATATGAGAATGTGAACGGCGTCATTCAGCGGGCGGTCGAACTCTGCCGCACGATCTTCACGAAAAAGAATATTCGCGTTATCGCGACGCTCGCCGATGAACTTCCACTGCTTCTGCTCGACAACGGGCAGATCCAGCAGGTGATGATCAATCTGCTCACGAATGCCGCCGATGCGGTGAACGATTCGGGATCGATCGAGGTGGTGACGCGACTCGAGCAGGCTGATGGAAAACCCCTTGTGACGATCGAGGTCAAGGACGACGGCATCGGAATTAAGAAAGAGGACATGGAAAAAATCTTCAGTCCCTTCTTCACGAAAAAGGCACATGGAACCGGTCTCGGACTTTCGATGAGCCAGCAGATCATACAATCTCATAACGGCGACATACAGGTGCGAAGTGCCGTGAACTGCGGCACAACTTTCACAATCACATTGCCGGTGCAGAGCGCACAGGAAGATGCCTTCAATGAAACATAAAATAATGATCGTCGACGACGACCAGCTCATTTATTCGTCGTTGAAGCGGGTCCTGTCGACTAAAAATTATGACGTCGTTGTCTGCACAAGCGGAGGCGCCGTCATGGAGATGCTTCTGAACGAGCAGCCCGAAGTGATGCTGCTCGATATCTATCTCGGCGATGCAAGCGGACTCGATATCCTGCCCGAGGTCAAGAAACTGTATCCGCAGCTGCCGGTGATCATGATGACGGCGTATTCGGACGTGCAGCTGGCGGTGAACGCCATGAAAAACGGCGCCGAAGATTTTATTGTCAAGCCGATCAATCTCGATCAGCTCGACATCATCATTCACAAGGCGCTGCAGTATACGAGCCTTCAGAATGAAGTGGCCAGGCTCCGCACGCTCATGGAATCGGATTCGGGCACGGCCAATGTGCGCGTCCTCGGCGCGTCGAAGGCGATGCTGAATGTGATGCTCGCCGCCGAAAAATACGCCCAGAGCGAAGACACGACAGTATTGATCGAGGGCGAATCGGGCACGGGCAAGGAATTGATCGCCCGCTTCCTCCACAAATCCAGCCGGCGCTCCGACGGCCCGTTCGTGAGCATCAACTGCGGCGCCATCCCGCGCGATCTGGCCGAAAGCGAGCTCTTCGGATACGAAAAGGGCGCGTTCACCGGCGCTTCCGACAAGATGCGTCAGGGACGTTTCGAACTGGCCAACGGCGGCACAATTCTGCTGGATGAAATCGGCGAGCTCTCGCTCGATGTCCAGGTGAAGCTCTTGCGCGTGCTGCAGGAACGCACGTTCTACCGTCTCGGCGGCACCAAGGAGATCACGGTGAATGTGCGCGTGCTTGCGGCCACCAACCGCAGCCTCGAGAAATCAGTCGAAGTCGGCACATTCCGCGAAGATCTCTTCTATCGCTTGAACGTGGCGACGCTCATCGTTCCTCCACTGCGCGATCGCAAAGAGGACATCTCGCTGCTGGCCTACTCGTTCATGAATGAGTTTGCAGAGAAGTTCAACAAATCGATGCGCGGCATCGCCCCCGACGCCGTGAAGATTCTCGAGAATCACACCTGGAAAGGGAATGTGCGCGAACTCCGCAACACGATGGAACGCGTCGTACTATTGATCGACGGCGACGTGGTGAAGCCCCAGCATCTGGCGTTTCTCTCGGGCGTCAAGCCCGCAGCCGGAGCAGGCGAAACCGTTTCGCTGCCCGGAGGCGACACGTTCGCCATTCGCATTCCAAGCGCCGGTGTGAAAATGAATACGGTGCTTCACGAGGTCATCACACGCACGTTGAAACTCACAGACGGCAATCAGGTGCAGGCGGCAAAGATCCTCGGCCTGTCGCGCTCTAAACTTCGATATCGCATGGAGCAGCTGGGAATCGAAGTTGCCAAGAATGTGACGTGATGTCGCTCCGGTTCTTGCGGCGACATCTCCGCTATTGTGCGTGGTTTTCCTTTGGCGTATGGAAATGCCCGCTCCTTCATTCGGTGTTAATGATTTCTAATCCGTAATAGAAGTTTCTAATTAGTAAGAGACGCCACTTCCTCGTATACTGAAGCCAGTTCAGGACGATCACGGACTTGATGCATCGGCGACCGGCAGGATCGTTGAAACAGGTATAAAGCTCCCGGGGAGGTGGCTGTGACGAAAGGTGCCCGCTCGTATATACAGACCGCGACGGTCATACTGCTTGGCATCCTGATGCTTGCGTTTGCAGCCGATGCAGGCTCACACTCCTCGTCTTCAACCGCCGTGCGCGGAATTCCCGGACTCTCCTCGCTTCATTCGAAAAAGATCGGAAGCGGAACACTGATCGATCATATCGCCGGGAAAGTAGAGGCCGCACAATCACACACGTCTTCGCTCTCCAAATCCGCCTCGTCTGTGATGACGGCAATCTACACCGAACAGGCTCCATCCGCCGCATTGCTCTCCCGATTGACTGACAACGGCGCGCGCGTCTATCGCGACACCTGGACGCCGCCGTCGAAAAACCATCCGCTCGGATTCTTCCTCGCGCAAATTCCGATCGCATCATTCGCAGATGTGCTTGCAGCCGATGAAGTGAAAAAAATGGATTCGGCTGAACGTGAGTCGCTTCCTGCCTGCAATGCCGCCGCACGGGCTGTCAAGGCCGATCTTGCCTGGGCTCAGGGACTCACCGGTTCGGGCGTGAAGATCGGCATTCTCGACTCGGGACTCGATGTCGGATATGCGGGCACGGATCTGCCTCTCGGCATCGAAGCGGCTGATTATTCGGATCTGTCGAATATCGATTCGGACGTGTCGAACACGGCAGGCTTCGGGCATGGCACGCACGTCACCGGTATCGCACTCGGCCGCGGCGTGCTGTCGCAATCGAACATTGGAAACGGCGGCGGTCCCTACAAGGGAATGGCCCCGGGCGCGCAGCTTGTCTTTTTCAAGATCAATCGCGATAACAACGATAACGCATCCACGATCGACGCGCAGGTGGCGGCCATTCATGCCGCCGTCGATCTCTATCATGTGAACGTGATCAACTTGAGTTACGGCGACTGGGATGCGTACCACGACGGATCCGATCCGGTCTCGCAGGCGATCGACTGGGCGTACGATCACAACGTGTCATGCTTCGTCGCTGCCGGCAATTACGGCAGCTCGGCCCGCCACGCATCCGGCTATGTCACACCGGGCGCGATGTCTGATTTCATCGAAGTGTCGATGACACCCACCGGCTACCTTCAATATCTGAAATTCAATCTCGTCTGGTCCGACGGCGCGGATCATAACGATCTCTCCCTTTTGTATTATGACAGCAATAAACAGCCGCTCCTCAATGTCACACACGATGCGACGACCGAAAGTCCGCGGGGAACCGAATCGCAGTTTTCACAGCTCAACGCGGTTTCATACGAGCAGACAAAAACGTTTTATCTTCGCGTCGTGAATAATTCCGCAGTCACACAGAATTTTCATCTCTATGAGAATAACGGACGCGGGGGAGTGCAATTTGTGTATCCTGATCCGAATTCAACCGTGACAACGCCCGGTGTCGCAGATCACGCATTCACAGTCGGCGCATTTGCGTCGCATAGCAAGTGGGATGGCGCAAATGGATCGCACAATCTTTCCGGCACCGATTCCAATGCGGTCGCAGCGTACTCAGGCCGCGGACCGCGCATCGATGGATTGATGAAGCCGAATCTTCTTGCGCCGGGAAGCGTCATCATTTCACTGCGAGATAAGAATGTTTATACTCTGTCTCATCCGAACAATTTCTGGGTCGATGACGACGGCATATCAGGCGGAAATGCCAATTATGTTGTGATGGAAGGCACAAGCATGGCCACGCCTGCAGTGGCTGGCGCGGCGGCGATTCTCTATCAGCAGAGTGCCAGTGCGACTCCGCAGCAGATCTACGACGTGCTCATGCTCACAGGCGAACAGGACAGCTTCACGGGCAGCCTGCCCAATCCGATGTGCGGATTCGGAAAACTGAATATCTTCGCCGCTGCCCTGGAGATCGCGCTTCCGGTCGAACTCACATCATTCACATCGAACCTGAAGGGTTTATCCGTGCAGCTTGTGTGGCAGACCGCCACGGAAACGAATAATTACGGATTCGAAGTCGAACGACGATCGATCGCGTCGACGAATACTCATTCATCCGGTGTGTGGACGACGATCGGCTTCGTTGAGGGCAATGGCACCTCGGCCGTCGCGCATTCGTATTCCTTTGTCGACCGAAGTCGGTCAGCTGCCACCTATCGACTGAGACAAATCGATCGCGACGGACGCTTCACATATACACACGAGATCGAAGCGCATGCAGCCGCTGAGCCGAAAGAATTTGCGCTGGCGCAGAATTATCCAAATCCCTTCAATCCCTCGAC
>DATGXR010000135.1:0-18250 GCA_035298825.1 Bacteroidota bacterium | reverse complement strand
CTTCAGACAGGCTGCAGCATGCCGGAGGAAAGCAGCCACAAGAGTCCAAGCCCGACAATGAATCTGTAGATGATGAAAATATATGTCGTGTGACGTTTCAGATAGCCGAGTAAAAACGCGATCGATGCGTATCCGACCACGCCCGAGACGATCGTGGCCAGGATGATGCTTTCAATGCCGGCGGCCGACGACAAGAGCCCATGGCGTTCCTTGATCAGTTCGTACACGCCTGCGGCAAAAACAGAGGGCAGCGACAGCAAGAACGAGAAGCGGGCCGCCGTCTCGCGCGTGAGCCCGAAGAATAATCCGCCGGTGATCGTCACTCCGGAGCGCGACGATCCCGGGATCAACGCCACGGCCTGCCAGAATCCGACGCCGACTGCTTCGCGCCATGACAGCTGCCCGAGGTCTTTCTGTGTGATGCCGCGTTTCGTTCGCCACAGCGTCAGGAGCTCGGCCGCAAGCAAGAGCACTGCAAGCGCGATCATCGAAGCGCTGATCACATAGAGAGAGCGAAGCGTCGTTTCGATCGATTTTTTAAAGAGAACGCCGAAGACGACAACAGGCACCGTGCCGGCTGCGATCATCCATCCCATTTTGGCATCCTGTGAGCCAAGAAGGTTTTTCTGCAGGATCCCATCCACAACGGCCCGAATGATGCGCAGGATGTCCTGCGCGAAATATATGAGCACGGCCACAAGCGTGCCGAACTGGATGACGGCCGTGAAGGCGGCGCCCGGATCGGGCCAGCCAAAGAGCGCCGGCAGAATGCGGATGTGTGCCGTGGAGCTGATCGGCAGAAACTCGGTCAATCCCTGGATGATGCCGTAGAGCAGTGCTTGGAATAAAGACATAGGAATTTTTTGTTCTTCTTACTGTTGTGAATGAATCGTGTTCTTTTTTTCTTCCAGCCGGGAGTCTCTCAGTCGTCGATCGAGTGCGTGCGGCCCTCGATTGCCGCGCGCACGAAGCCCGATGATGTTTTGAGCCTGGCCTGCGCCTCGTCGTACGAGCATGCGGCCTTGACCATCACCAGGGCGGTCTTCACATGACCCTGGGCCCGGTCAAGCGCCGTTGCGGCCTCACCATAGGATAATCCGGTGACCGTCATGACGATTTTTTTTGCGCGCTCGACGAGCTTCTTGTTTGTCATCTGGAGATCGATCATCATGTTTTCGTAGACCTTCCCCAGCCTGATCATCGATGCGGTGGTGATCATGTTCAAGACAAGCTTCTGGGCGGTGCCGGATTTCATGCGCGTCGAGCCCATGATCACTTCGGGCCCGACCTCGGGACAGATCTTCACATCGACCGCCCGGCCGAGCTCGGCGTATTCGGGCAGATCGAAATGCCGCTTGGGATTTGTCGTGACATAGAGCGTTTTTGCGCCCAGCTCTTTTGCGCGCAAAACGGCGCCGATCACATACGGCGTACGCAAGCTGGCCGCGATGCCGCATACAACGTCGTTGTGTGACACGGATTTCAGATCGATATCGCGGGCGCCCGATTCGCGTTTATCCTCCGCCCCCTCCTGGGCGCGGAACATGGCTGCGTCGCCGCCGGCGATCATGCCCTGCACCATCTCTGAGCTCACGCCGAATGTCGGCGGACATTCGGCCGCATCGAGCACGCCCATGCGGCCCGATGTGCCGGCGCCGACGTAGATGAGCCTTCCGCCTGCCATGAACGCGCGCACAATGAGTTCGACGGCCCGGGCGATGTCCGGAATCGTCTGTTCGACGGCGAGTGCGACTTTTTTGTCATCGTTGTTGATGATCGTCAAAATCTCAGTCACAGAGCATTCGTCGATCTTCATGCTCGATTGGTTGCGCTGTTCGGTGGTGATCTTCTGCAACTGGTGAAAGAGCTCGTTGGATTCCGTCACGCCTTCTCATCTCCCTCTCTTTTTTTTCACGACGCCTGAGCCACGATGATTTGCTTGTCCGTTGAGACCACTCCCTCGCTTCCGCGGAAGACAAGCGGCGTTGATTCGAATCTCACATGGGGAAACGCCTTGCGGGCTGCGGCAAGTTCTGTCTCGATCTCCGAGCCCTTGAGCATGACGATGGAGGGCTTCAGGCGCGTGGCGCCGACTGCTGGTTCGTTCGTGCCGGGTGACGCCGATGCGCCTTTCTTTTTGAGGAAGGGCAGTCCCCAACTCAAAAGATTCGACAGCTCGGACACGGAACGTGCCGTTACAATATCGTAAATATTACGATGTCGAGGCAAGTGATTTATTTCCTCGGCGCGCGCATTCACGACATCGACGTTTGATAGTCCGAGTTCAGTGGCCATGTGAGAGACTGCCGTCGTTTTTTTGCGGATCGAATCAAGGAGCGTAAACGAACACTCGGGACGCATCACGGCAAGCACGATGCCGGGCAGTCCCCCGCCCGTGCCCAAATCGAGCACGCGACCGGTCACAGGAAACGGCACGACAAACACATAGGCAAGCGAGAGCAGGATGTGCGTATCCCAGATATGCTCGGCGTCCTTGCGCGAGATGAGATTGATCTTCGTATTCCAGTCGGCCAGGAGTTCCCGGTAGCGCGACAGGAGCGATAATTGTATGTCCGTTATTGCAACGCCGTTGTGAAGACAGATCGTGCGCAGCCAGAGTTCGTCGGGTGTCAAAATGAGGGATGATCCTTTCACCGGTCCGGGGATTTGAAAAACATTTTTTGTGTTCATTGTTGCCGCTTACGCGCTCGCTCGGTGCACGTTACCAATCAAGATAGCAAAAAAGGCGCTCCGCCTCAAGTGTTTAACTAATTAAACTATCCCGGCGCGCGCGCACTGTTTGTTTCACGTGAAACATTTTTCCTCTGGGCGTGTGGCACAGGTGTTATCGCATCCCGACGGCCCATCCGGCCCGGCATTCAGGCTGCACTGCCATTTTATTTCTTCAAGAAGATTGAGAGCACATTTACATCCGAATCCGTTACGCCGGAGATGCGCGAGGCCTGACCGATTGAACGCGGCCGGACTTTTGACAGGCGCTCCCTGCCCTCTCGGCTTAAGGACGGCACGGAAAGAAAATCGAATTCCTCGGGGATCTCCCTGGTTTCCGATTTCTGGAAACGCTCGACTGCCTCATGCTGGCGCTTGATGTAGCCTTCGTACTTCACATCGATTTCAACTTGCTGGCGTACGTGCGTCTCCATGAGATACTCGTTGATGGTTTCGTCCGTGATGAGCGTGTGCAGATCCGATGCTGTGACATTCGAGCGCTTCAGGAGCTGCGAGAGAAATTCATTCTCCGTGATCGCGGCTTCTCCTTGCTTCTCAAGCATGGGATTGGCGCGCGAGGGCACGATGCTCGTCGATTCGAGATGAGCGATCACCGCGGCGGTCTTTCGTTCCTTCTCATCGAGCCGTGAGATCATCTCGCGTGAAACGAGTCCGAGTGAAAATCCTTTTCGCATCAATCGCCGGTCGGCATTATCCTGCCTAAGCAGGAGCCGGTATTCGGCGCGCGATGTGAACATCCTATACGGTTCGTCCGTCGACTTGTTGATGAGATCATCGATCATCACGCCGATGTATGCCTCGTCGCGCCGCAGCGTGAATGGCTCGCGGTGCTGCACACTGAGCGCGGCGTTAATGCCGGCAACGAGTCCCTGACCTGCGGCCTCCTCGTACCCCGATGTGCCGTTGATCTGTCCCGCGAAAAAGAGTCCGCGCACCAGGTGCGTCTCGAGCGTGTGCTTCAATTGGTTGGGCGGAAAGAAATCGTATTCGACGGCGTAGCCGGCTCTCAACATCCGGACATGCTCGAGTCCCGGAATCGTCTTCAACGCCTCATACTGGATTTCCTCGGGAAGGCTTGTCGAGAAGCCGTTGACATAGACGACGTCCGAGTCGTAGCCTTCTGGCTCGAGGAAGATGTGATGGCGGTCCCGATCGGCAAAGCGGTTGATCTTGTCTTCGACCGAGGGACAGTAGCGCGGACCGATGCCCTTGATGCGTCCGGTGAACATCGGCGAGCGATCGAATCCCTTTCGAAGGATGCGGTGTGTCGCATCGTTTGTGTAGGTGAGATACATCGGGACAAGCCGGTTCGTGATCCGTTCGGTCTGGAACGAGAACGGCACGGGCGGTTGATCCGAGCCCTGGGCTTCGACTTTGGAAAGGTCGATGCTCGAGAGCATGACGCGGGGCGGAGTGCCGGTCTTCAGTCTTCCGGAGATGAAGCCAAGGGCAACAAGAGACTCGGTCAGTCCGCGCGCGGGAGCCTCGCCGAAGCGTCCCCCCTGCCGCTGCCGTTCGCCTGTGTGCATCAGTCCGTTTAAGAATGTGCCCGCGCAGACGACAAGCGTCGTACAGCGAACATCCCTGCCCTTCGCGGTTGTGATGCCCGTGATGCGTCCGTCTTCGACACGGAGTGCGACGACCGAATCTTCAAGCACGTCGAGATTCGGCGCGCATAAGATGCGCGCGCGCGCTTCGCGCGCATACCACTCGCGATCGCTCTGGCAGCGCGGTGACCACACGGCCGGTCCCTTCGATGTGTTGAGCATCCGAAACTGGATGCCGGTCGCATCGGCCATGCGACCCATCTCTCCTCCCAGGGCATCGATCTCCCTGACCAGATGCCCCTTGGCCGTGCCGCCGATCGCCGGGTTGCACGACATGCGTCCGATCGATTCCGTCTTTAAACTGACAAGCAGCGTCCGGCATCCCATGCGCGATGCTGCCAACGCGGCCTCGATGCCCGCATGTCCCCCGCCGACAACGATCACCTCATAGTGTCGTCGTGTTTCTTGTGCTTCAGAACTCACACACTCATCTCCTTGCTTACCCACCGGACTTCACTCCATCCCGGATACTAAAAAAAATTGTTTCACGTGAAACACGCTTCCATGGATCTGTCACTTGCCGATGCAGAATTTTGAAAAGATCGTATTCAGGATATCATCCGGTGTGGCCAGGCCGATCACCGTCCCGAGCTCATCGAGCGCCTCGCGCAAATCGACGGCCACGAACTCGCCGCTTGCGTTGGCAGCGATCGCGCGCTCTGCGCGTTCAAGACTTGCTCGGGCGCGCTCGAGCGATTGCTTGTGGCGCAAATTGGTGATCGTCACAGATGCCGCATCCGAGTCATACGCGGGAAGCGCAGTACGATAGAGCAGCTCTTTGAAGCCCTCGATGCCCTCGTGTGTCTTGCAGGAGACCGTGCACGAGTTCGCAGTGTGCACGTGCGCGAAGGCCTCGCGAAATCCCGGCGCTTCGCAATCCGATTTATTGAACACATAGATCAACACCGTGTGCGATGAAACCGTTCGCTCGATCGAGCGGTAGAGCGCGAGGTCCTCTTCACTCGGCAGTGTGGACGCATCGACAATGAGCACGAGCACATCGGCCGAGGAGATGTGCGAGTGCGTGCGGCGTACTCCCTCCTGCTCGATCTCATCGGCTGTCTCGCGCAATCCCGCCGTGTCGATAAACGTGAAGAGCAATCCCTCGAGCGTGATGCTCTCTTCAATCGAGTCGCGTGTGGTGCCGGGGACCGGGCTGACGATGGCGCGATTCTCATCAAGGAGAATATTGAGCAGGCTCGACTTGCCGGCATTCGGCTTGCCGGCCAACACCGCTTTCACCCCTTCTCTGACCACACGGCCTCCGCGAAATGATGCGACGGCCTGAGTGATGCGCGAGCGGATCGCATCGAGCGCGCGTGCGGCGTCGCTTCGATCTGCAAGCGTAATATCCTCGTCAGCGAAATCGAGTTCCAATTCGAAGAGCGCACAGAGATCCAGCAGCTCCGTGCGCAGCGAGCCGATGTAGCGCGAGAGCGATCCCTGCAGCTGTTGGACCGATGCCCGGTGGGACTTCTCGCTCTTGGCGTGGATCACATCGGCCACGGCCTCGGCCTGGGCCAGATCCAGTTTGCCGTTGAGGAAGGCCCGAAGCGTGAACTCGCCGGGTTCGGCCAGCCGCGCGCCCTGTGCCAGAAGCGCAGCGAGGATCGTCTGCGACACATAGTATCCGCCGTGGCACGACAGCTCGACTGTGTCCTCCCCCGTATAGGAATGCGGCGCGCGATAGACCGAGGCCACAACGGTGTCGATCGTGCGGCCGCCAGACTCGAAGCGTCCGAAGTGCAGCGTGTGCGTCGCCGATTCTGTGAGCCGGCGCGCGCCCGAAAATTTTATGTCCGTTATTGCAATCGCCTGCGGACCGCTCACGCGCAGCACGGCGATGCCGCCTTCTCCGGCCGGCGTGGCGACGGCGGCGATCGTGTCCGCATTGTCCCGTGAGAGCATCATAGGCGTAACACCCGATTTGATTAAAAAAGTAATGTACGCACAAATAATGTCTTGACAAAACGTCCAAAGTTTCTATCTTTAATTAAGTATAGCAACTTCACTGATGTCCTATTCCTTTTGTCAAGAGCCATGAGCGCACGCAGCACACATCGATCAGCAGTACGAAGCAACGTCCCGAGCGGCGTCGCCTCCGATGCCGTGACTCTTCTTCCCTTCGACAGCTTCGTCGAATTTATGGGACTGCCCTTTATTAGTATTCTAGCCATCCTTATTAAAGGCTGACGCCACATACTATTCACGGGTTCACCCACCATACAATTTTCTCTAGCACCATTCAACTCTGATATTTGTCCGTGGGGAAAACCTGCGGGCAAAATGAATTGATATCTTTTTTTCAATACACACACACTCTCTTTTTTTCACCGTCGCAACGAAAGGTTTGTGAGGGAGCAATGACACCATTAAAAGAAACGTC
The DNA here is from genome assembly GCA_035298825.1 of Bacteroidota bacterium. Taxonomy (GTDB): domain Bacteria; phylum Bacteroidota; class Ignavibacteria; order UBA10030; family UBA8401; genus CAISDA01. Next base: position 11,506 of record DATGXR010000135.1, on the reverse strand, counting down.
CCTGTCCTCCGCCAACAGGATGATGACCGGCTTTGAGATCTTCGTGCGCAGTCTTGTCGAAGAAGGCGTCAGCGTTGTCTTCGGATATCCCGGAGGCGCCGTCATCGGCATCTACGACGCGCTGCACGACATCTCGGATATCAAGCACGTGCTCACGCGCCACGAACAAGGCGCGGTCCACGCGGCCGAAGGCTACGCCAAGGCAAGCGGCAGAACCGGCGTCGCGCTGGTCACCTCGGGTCCCGGCGCCACCAATACAATAACGGGCATAGCCGACGCCTACATGGATTCGGTGCCCATTGTCGTCTTCACCGGACAGGTTCCCTTAAACCTCATCGGCAACGACGCGTTCCAGGAAGCCGACATCGTCGGCATCACGCGGCCGATCACCAAGCACAATTATCTTGTGCGCGAGCTCTCCGAACTCACTTCGACGATCAAGGAGGCCTTCTATGTCGCATCGACCGGACGGCCCGGACCGGTGCTGGTCGACCTGCCGAAGGATATGCTGGCCGGCAAGGTCCTCTTCGACTATCCCAAATCGATCTCGATGCGTTCCTATAATCCGCACACCGAGGGACACACGAAACAAATCGACAAGGCCGCCGCGCTCATTGCCAAGGCCAAACGCCCCGTGCTCTATGTGGGCGGCGGCGCGATCCTTTCGAACGCCTCCGAGGAGCTCTGCGCGCTGGCGCAGAAAACACAGGTGCCCGTCACGACAACGCTCCATGGACTGGGCGCCTTTCCGGAAAACGATCCGCTCTCGCTGGGCATGCTCGGCATGCACGGCACATGGTTTGCCAACACGGCCGTGCAGCATTCCGATCTGCTCATCGCTGTCGGCGCGCGCTTCGACGACCGTGTGACGGGCAAGCCGTCGGCTTTCGCGCCCAACGCGAAGAAGGTCCACATCGACATCGATCCCTCGGCCATCAGCAAGAATGTGAAGTGCGACGTGCCGATTGTCGGCGACGTCAAAAGCGTGCTCACCGCCTTGCTGCCTTTGGTGAAGGCAGGGGACACGAGCGAATGGCGTTCGCAGATTCTCGAGTGGAAGCAATCGCATCCGCTGCGTTATAAAAACGGCGAGCACGTCCGCATGCAGTACGTGATCCAGCAATTGGGCGCGATCACAAAGGGCAACGCCGTGATCGTCTCGGATGTGGGGCAGAATCAGATGTGGACCGCGCAGTTCTATACGTTCACGCAGCCGCGCACACAGATCACAAGCGGGGGACTGGGCACGATGGGCTTTTCGCTGCCGGCGGCGCTCGGCGCGGCCTTCGCTCGTCCCGATATACCGGTTGTCTCGATCTCGGGCGACGGCGGCATCCAGATGAACATCCAGGAACTTGCCACATGCGTCTATTATAAGGTGCCGCTGAAGATCTTCGTTCTCAACAACGGATATCTGGGAATGGTGCGGCAATGGCAGGAGCTGTTCTGGAAGAAGCGCTATTCTTCGGTCGAGATGACGGGTCCCGATTATGTGAAGCTCGCCGAGGCCTACGGCATTCCGGGCTTCCGCGCGACGCGCACCGACGAAGTCGAATCCGTGATCTGCCGCGCGCTCGAGACGCCGGGACCGGTGCTTGTCGAGTTCCGCGTGGTCAAGGAAGACAACGTGTATCCGATGTGGCCGGCCGGACAGACCTATACCGAAATGATGGATGTTCCGGACGACGAACTCAACGGCGTGGCAGGGGAGGATCCCCGCAACGAACCACTGGTGACATTTACGAAAGGATGATCGCACACACAATGATCACATATACGAATTCCCATGTCCTTCCGGGGGAACGAGTTCATACGATCTCGATCCTTGTTGAAAACCGCTTCGGCGCCTTTGTGCGCGTGGCCGGACTGTTTGCGGCCAAAGGCTATAACATCGACGCCATCTCCGTCGGTCCGACAGAAGACGACTCGGTCAGCCGCATGACGATCGTGACGCACGGCGACGACGACATCATCGAACAGATCACCAAGCAGCTCAATAAGCTCATCGATACGCTCAAGGTCACAGACCTAACATATGAAACATTCGTCGAGAGAGATCTGGCGCTTGTGAAAGTCCAGACCACGCCCGAGACGCGTTCGGAGATCATGCAGATCGTCGAGATCTTCCGCGCCAAGATCATCGACATCAGTCCCAAGACGCTTACGGTCGAGGCCGTGGGCAGTTCAGAAAAGATCAACGCCATCATTAAAATGCTGAAACCGTTTGTGATCAAGGAGATCGCGCGCACAGGCCGCGTTGCACTGAAGCGTGAGTTCCAAAGCGATATGGAGTAAGATGGAAGAGGCGAGAAGAGCGCCCACGCGCGCGCGGAAAAAAATTTTCATTGAATAAAATAATCATCTATCATACATCACCAGAGCAACACAAGGAGACAATCTCACATGGCACTCATTAATTTCGGCGGAACCTCGGAAGAAGTTGTCACGCGCGAAGAATTCCCTCTTTCAAAAGCACAGGACGTGTTGAAGAACGAGGTCGTCGCAATTATCGGATACGGCCCGCAGGGCTACGGCCAGTCGCTGAACATGCGCGACAACGGCATCAACGTCATCGTCGGACAGCGCAAGGGCGGTCAGGGCTGGAACGACGCGGTACGCGACGGATGGATCGAAGGCAAGACGCTCTTTTCAAGTATCGAAGAGGCGATCGACCGCGCAACGATCGTCCAGTACCTGCTTTCAGACGCCGGACAAAAAGAGCAGTGGCCGCTGGTCAAGAAGCATTTGAAAAAAGGGCAGGCCTTGTATTTCTCGCACGGCTTCTCGGTCGTCTTCAAGGACCAGACCAACGTCGTTCCGCCTGCCGATGTGGACGTGATCCTTGTGGCGCCCAAGGGATCGGGCCGCACCGTGCGTTCGAATTATGTGGCGGGCTCGGGCATTAATGCAAGCTTCGCCGTGTTTCAGGATGTCACAGGCCGCGCCAAAGAGCGCACGCTGGCATGCGGCATCGCCCTTGGCGCGGGATACTTGTTCCCCACGACGTTCGAGAAAGAAGTCTTAAGCGATCTGACCGGAGAGCGCGGCGTGCTCATGGGCGCCATCGCCGGTTTGATGAAGGCGCAGTACGACGTGCTGCGGCAGATGGGCCACTCGCCGAGTGAAGCCTTCAATGAAACAGTCGAAGAAGCCACGCAGAGTCTCTATCCGCTTGTGGGCAAGAATGGCATGGACTGGATGTTCGCCGCATGTTCTGTCACGGCGCAGCGGGGCGCGCTCGACTGGGCAAAGAAATTCGAAGCGGCCAACAGGCCGTTGTTCGAACTGCTCTACCGCGACGTGCAGTATGGCGTCGAGACCAAGCGCGTGCTCGATTCCTGCAGCGCAAGCGATTACCGACAGACGCTGCAAGCCGAGCTTGATGAGTGGAAGAATTCCGAAATGTGGAAAGCCGGGGCGGCCGTGCGCTCGCTCAGGCCCGAGAACTGGAAAAAATAATCACCCATATGGAAAAGATCTTCACATACGATACGACGCTCCGCGACGGAACGCAGGGCGAGGATGTCGCCTTCTCGGCGGAAGACAAGATCAAGATCGCCAGGCATCTTGACGCCTTCGGCATCGATTACATCGAAGGCGGCTGGCCGGGCTCGAATCCAAAGGACATGGAGTTCTTCGAGCGCATGCGGCAGGTGCCGCTTGCGCATGCGAAACTCTCGGCCTTCGGCTCGACACGCAGACCGAAAAACAGCGTCGAATCCGATACGAACGTCCAGGCGCTGTTGGATGCCCAGACGCCCGTTGTGACGATCTTCGGCAAGACGTGGCTCTTCCATGTGAAAACGGCGCTCCAGATTACCGAAGAAGAGAACCTGGAGATCATCTCGGACACCGTGCGCTATTTGAAGGCGGCGGGACGCGAGGTGATCTATGATGCGGAACATTTTTTCGACGGCTACAAATCCGAACCCGCCTATGCGCTCTCGACGCTCCAGGCTGCCGCACGCGGGGGCGCCACGACAATCGTGCTGTGCGATACGAATGGCGGCACGCTGCCCTGGGATGTGGCATCGATCGTGACGGAGGTCCGCCGTGTGATCCCGGCCGAGGTCACGCTCGGCATCCACACGCATAATGATGCGGACTGCGCCGTGCCGAACGCGCTCGAGGCTGTGCGCAACGGCTGCACGCATGTGCAGGGCACGATGAACGGATACGGCGAGCGCTGCGGCAATGCGAATTTGTGCTCGATTATTCCGGTGCTCGAATTAAAAATGAACCGCGCCACAGTCGGCCCTTCAAAGCTTCACGAGTTGACGCAGTTGTCACATTATGTGAGCGAGCTGGCCAATGTGAAGCATCGGAAAAATCTTCCCTTTGTCGGCACGAGCGCCTTCGCGCATAAAGGCGGCATCCATGTCAGCGCCGTGATGAAATCTCCGCTGACATACGAGCATATCGATCCGGCGTTGGTCGGCAATGCGCGCCGCGTGCTCATCTCCGATCTCTCGGGCAAAAGCAACATCATCTACAAGGCGCAGGAGCTCGGCGTCACGATCGACAACGATGCCGTGGCCTCCGTCGTCGAGGAACTCAAAGCGCTCGAGCACGACGGATATCAGTACGAGGATGCCGAAGGCTCATTCGAACTGCTTGTGAAAAAATCGGCCGGCATGGTGCGCGAGTTCTTCGCGCTCGAACGGTTCAAGGTGAGCATCCACAAAGATTCGATGGATGTGCCGGCGCGCTCAGAGGCGGTGATCAAGATCAGAGTCGGCGGCATCAGCGAAATCACGGCCGCCGAAGGAACCGGTCCCGTGAACGCGCTGGATCGTGCGCTGCGCAAGGCGCTCGAGCGATTCTATCCCCAGATCTCGCATATGCATCTGAGCGATTACAAGGTGCGCGTGCTCGATACGAAGCAGGGGACAGAGGCCAAAGTGCGCGTGCTCGTCGAGACCGAGGGGGAATCCGCGTCTTGGAACACCGTCGGCGTGTCGCAGGACGTGGTGGAGGCGAGCTGGAAGGCGCTTGTCGACAGCGTGAGCTATCATTTGTTGAAGGATGAAGAGTGTGAAACTGACAGGAACGAATCAACGCAAGAAGAGATGAAAGGACAGGTATCATCATGATTGTTGTATTGAAAGCTGGCGCGACAGAAGCGCAGCAAAAACATGTGATTGCGAAAGTGAAGGAACTTGGATTCAAACCGCATCCGATCGTCGGCACCGAACGCACGGTTATCGCCTGCATCGGCGATGAGCGCGATAAGACGCAGCTGCAGACGCTCGGCTCTCTTGCGTATGTGGAATCGGTGATGCCGATTCTCAAGCCGTATAAGCTCGCGTCGACCGAAACACATAAGGAGCGCACGATTGTCAAAGTCGGCAATGTGGCAATCGGCGGTTCGCAGTTCGTTGTGATGGCCGGTCCGTGCTCGGTTGAAACGCGTGCGCAGATTATCAAGTCGGCAGAGATCGTGAAGGCCTCAGGCGGTCAGATCCTGCGCGGCGGCGCGTTCAAGCCCCGTTCCTCGCCGTATGCGTTCCAGGGTCTGGAAGAAGAGGGATTGAAGCTCCTTGCGGCCGCGCGTGAAAAAACAGGACTGCCGTTTGTCACAGAAGTCATCACGCCGACCGATGTCGCGCTTGTGGCCGACTACGCGGATATGCTGCAGATCGGCGCGCGCAACATGCAGAACTTCGCGCTCCTGAAGGAAGTCGGACGCATCAAGAAGCCGGTCCTCTTGAAGCGCGGCATGTCGAGCACGCTCAAGGAACTGTTGATGTCGGCCGAATACGTGATGAGCCAGGGCAATTACAACGTCGTCTTGTGCGAGCGCGGCATCCGCACGTTCGAAGAGTACACGCGCAACACCTGCGACATCTCGGCCGTGCCCGCGCTCAAGGAGCTCTCACATCTGCCCGTCGTGCTCGATCCGAGTCACGGCACAGGCGTCAGGAGCCTCATTATTCCGGTGGCCAAGGCCGGCGTGGCGGTGGGCGCAGACGGCGTCATTGTCGAAATGCATCCGAGACCCGAAGAAGCCCTGTCGGACGGCGCGCAGTCGCTGACTCCCGCGCAATTCGAAAAGATGATGAGTGAGATCAAGAAATATATTCCGCTTGAGGGGAAGCACCTATAAAGAGAACTGTTGTCGCCACGGGTAACAACCATGTTCACTTTATTCAAAGGTTTCCTTTTTTTCACGATTCATCACAGTGTGGAGTATAAAAAAAGTATGAACGAGCGCGTATATATTTTTGACACGACGCTGCGCGACGGCGAACAGTCGCCCGGCTGCAGCATGAACTTCGATGAGAAATTCCGCATGGCTCGCCAGCTGGAACGTCTTCAGGTCGATGTGATCGAGGCGGGATTTCCGATTGCAAGCGAAGGCGATTTTGAATCGGTGCGCGAGATCGCACGCCAGATCCGCGGATGCTCGATTGCCGGCTTGAGCCGCGCCACCAAGGGCGACATTGCCCGGGCATGGGAGGCGCTGAAATACGCCGAGCGTCCGCGTATCCACACGTTCATCGCCACATCGGATATTCATCTGAAATACAAGCTCAAGAAATCGCGCGAGCAGGTGTTGGACGACGCCATTGCGGCTGTGCGTTTTGCCAAGAGTCTGTGCGACGATGTCGAATTTTCATGCGAGGACGCCTCGCGCTCCGATCTCGACTACATCTGTCAGATCGTCGAGGCGGTCATCGCCGAGGGCGCTTCGGTGATCAACATTCCGGATACGGTCGGCTATGCGATTCCCGAGGAATTCGGCGCGTTCATCCGTGCGATCAGCGAGCGCGTGCCGAATATGTCGCGCGCGATCCTCAGCGTGCACTGCCATAACGATCTCGGACTCGGCGTGGCGAATTCGCTGGCCGGCATCGCCAACGGCGCCCGGCAGATCGAATGCACGATCAACGGCATCGGCGAGCGCGCCGGCAACGCCTCGCTTGAAGAAGTGGTGATGGCGCTCAAGACGCGCCATGAAAAAATCGGGCTCTCGACGAATGTGAACGCCGAGGAGATTTTCAAATCAAGCCGGCTGCTCACCTCGTTGACCGGCATGCACATCCAGCGCAACAAAGCGATCGTCGGCGAGAATGCCTTCGCGCACGAGGCGGGCATCCACCAGGACGGCATGCTCAAAAACGCGATCACCTATGAGATCATGACGCCCGAGTCGGTCGGCATCAAACATTCGACGCTCGTCCTGGGCAAGCACTCGGGCCGCCACGCACTCAAACAACGCTTCGAGGAACTGGGCTACCAGCTTGCCCCAGAGGAACTCGAAGCGGCGTATGCGTCGTTCACGAAAATCGCCGATGAGAAAAAACAGGTCTTCGACGACGATCTGATTGCCATCCTGCAGAATGAAATTTCGGAAATGAGCGAAACGTATCATCTGCAATCGCTCCAGGTGGTCTCGGGTTTGAACGTCGTGCCGACGGCCACGGTGGCGCTGAAAAAAGGCGACGAGATTTCGCAGGACTCCGCCACCGGCGACGGTCCCGTGGATGCGGCCTACCATGCCATCGAGCGCATCACGGGCATCAGCGGACAGCTTCTTGATTATTCGATCAAGTCCGTGTCCTGGGGCCACGACGCGATCGGCGAAGTGCACGTGAAGATCGCCATCGACGGCTATGTCTTCAACGGCCGCTCCGCTTCGACCGATGTGATCACAGGAAGCGTCAAGGCGTATTTGAACGCGCTCAACCACGCGACCACCGCCCGCACACGAAGGGACAAGCCGGCAGAAGATGTGGCGAGCGAGGCGGCCGCGGTCTGAAAAAAAAATATCACTACTATATCACTATGGAGTAAAACGTATCATGTCCATGACGATCACTGAAAAAATTCTTGCAAAGCATGCGGGTAAACGCGAAGCCCGTCCCGGAGACAATGTCTGGATCGACGTCGATGTGTTGATGACGCACGATGTGTGCGGACCCGGCACGTTCGGCATCTTCAAACATGAATTCGGCGACACGGCCAGAGTCTGGGATAAGGACAAGGTGGTGATCATTCCGGATCACTACATCTATACCGCCGATAAGCATGCGCGGCGCAACATCGAGATCTTGCGCACGTTCGTCAAAGAGCAGGGGCTGCCGCATTATTACGACGTCGACACGCCGAGCTACAAGGGCGTCTGCCATGTGGCGCTGCCCGAGGAAGGCTTCACGCGTCCGGGTGAAGTGCTCTTCGGCACCGACTCGCATACCTGCACCGCGGGCGCCTTCGGCGAATTCGCCACGGGCATCGGCAACACCGATGCGGCCTTCGTGCTCGGCACGGGAAAACTCTGGGTGAAAGTCCCGCAGACGATGAAATTCATCTTCGAGGGCGAGATGCCGAAATATCTCATGGCCAAGGATCTGATCCTGGCTGCGATCGGCTCGATCGGCGTCGACGGCGCCACTTATCGCACGATGGAATTTTCGGGTTCGACGATCGACCGAATGACGATGGAAGACCGCATGACGCTCTGCAATATGGTGATCGAAGCCGGAGGCAAGAACGGCATCGTCGCTCCCGACACGACGACGATCGAGTACGTGCGAGCACGGACCGATCGGGAGTTCGAGTGTTTCTATAACGATGCAGATGCGACGTATCACAGCGTTCACCGCTTCAACGTGAAGGACATCGAACCGACGGTGGCCAAGCCGCATTCGCCCGACAACAAGGCGCGTGTGAGCGAAGTTGCCGGCACGAAACTCGACCGGGCGTATATCGGAAGCTGCACGGGAGGAAAGATATCGGACTTCGTGGCGGCAGCCGAGATCCTCTTCGGGAACAAGGTCGCCATCGACACGTTCATCGTGCCGGCGACGACCGATGTGGCGCGCGCGCTCAACGAGATCCGGATCGACGGCAAGACACTTCACTCTGTGTTCGAGGAATCCGGATGCCGCATCGGCGAAGCCTCATGCGCCGCATGCCTGGGCGGACCGACCGATACATTCGGGCGCTTAAACGGGGTGGAGGTGTGCATTTCGACGACGAACAGGAATTTCCCGGGTCGGATGGGCTCGCCAAAGTCGCAGGTCTATCTGGCCTCGCCGTATACGGTGGCGGCCTCGGCGCTTCGTGGCGTGATCACCAATCCGCGCGAGTATTTCGAATAACGATCGATGCACATATTTACACATCAAGAAATGAGGTCCGTACAGAGAGAGATACACACACGCACACACATACAGACGCATCTCAAATGGAGGACAGAGTCATGACGCTTGAAGTACGGAGTCCCGCATTCAGCCAGGGAGAAACAATCCCGCGGCGGTACACCTGCGACGGAGAAAATATCTCGCCCGCCCTTGAATGGTCAGCGGTGCCGGAAGAGACGCAAAGTATCGCTGTCATCGCCGACGATCCTGATGCTCCGCGCAAGACGTGGGTGCACTGGGTGCTCTTCAATCTGCCGGCAGCGCTTGAGCGCCTCGAGGAAGATGTGCCGAAGACCGGCACGCTAGAGAACAATGCAAAGCAGGGGATCAACGATGCAAACGAACTGGGCTATGACGGTCCCTGTCCGCCCAATGGCACGCACCGGTATTATTTCAAGGTGTATGCGCTCGATACGATCGTGTCCTTAAAAAGCGGATGCACGAAAGAGCAGCTTCTTGCGGAGATTGAAGGCCACGCGCTTGCTGACGGCGTGCTGATGGGACGCTACGCGCGCTGAGAAAGAGAGAGACAGAGAGAGAAAGAGCGATTGGTTCAAATATCTCGTATATTATGGGGAAACCATGGTGTGTGTATATTCCCATTCACAATTATTTGAACAAGAGACGAGACAGATATGCGATGGTTGTTGCGATCAAAGATCCACAAGGCAACGGTGACGGAAGCCGACTTGAGTTACATCGGAAGCATCACGATTGATTCCGATTTGATGGATAAAGTGGGATTGATGGAAGGCGAGAAAGTACTGATCACAAGCAATACCTCAGGCGCGAGGCTTGAGACATATACGATACGCGGCGAGCGCGGGTCTGGCACGATTTGCATGAACGGCGCCTCGGCCCATCTCATCAAAGCCGGCGAGGAAATCATCATCATGGGGTTTGAGATGACAGACAAGCCCTTGACGCCGACGGTGATTCTGGTGGATGAACGAAACGCGTTTTTGCGGTATTTGTAGGGAAATTTTTTTTATTCATTAATGACAAAGACACTTCTATGCTGAAGACACGTATTACAGGCAAAGCCTTTGTGCTGGGAAACGATATTGATACAGACCAGATCATTCCGGCGGCGCACTTGGTCTACAAGCTCGACGATGCCGAGGAGCGTAAAAACTACGGACGCTTCGCGCTCAGCGGCGTGCCCAAAGCGCAATCGGGCCTGCCTGAGGGCAATATTCCATTCGTTGAGGACGGCACATGGCAATCGGCGTACACGATCGTCATCGGCGGCAAAAATTTCGGATGCGGTTCCTCGCGCGAGCACGCGCCGGTGGCGCTCAACATCGCGGGCATCGAGGCGGTCGTGGCCGAATCGTACGCGCGGATTTTTTATCGCAACTCGGTCGACGGAGGCTTTGTGGCGCCGTTTGAAACAAGCGCGCATCTCTATCAGGAAATCCGCACGGGCGACGAACTCGTGCTTGATACCGAGTCGTGCACGCTTGAGAATCTCACGCAGCAGAAGCGCTATCAGCTGCAGCCGCTGGGAGATGTCGAAGATATTCTGCGTGCGGGCGGCGTGTTTGCCTATGCGCGCAACACGGGAATGATCGAAACGAAGTAACCGTGACATTTACTTTTTTTTCTAATCGATGACCTCCACACACTTGAACCGTCCGATTGCTATCATCGGCGCCGGCAACATGGGCACCTCGCTTCTGCGGGGCATCCTGAATGCCAATCTCACGCCTTCGAAGAAGATCACAATCAGCGGCACGCGCTCTGAGCGTTTGGCCGCGCTTGGCGACGAGTACAACGTGCAACACACAACCGACAATGCCGAGGCCGCAGCGGCTGCGGAGATTGTCATCCTGTGCGTCAAGGCGTATATGCTCGGCCAGGTGCTGGACGAGATGCATGCGTCGATCAACGAACACCAGCTCATCATTTCGATCGCCGCCGGTGTGACGATTGAGTCGATACAAAAACGCACCGGAAAAAAAACACAGGTCGTGCGCGCGATGCCCAACATCGCCTCCACGATCGGCGCCGGCGTGACAGCCGTCGCCTTCGGCAAGTATGTGCATGAGCGGGAACACAATGTGGCCATGAAGATCTTCGAAGCCGTGGGCGAAGTGGTGGTCGTGGGAGAGCATCACCTGGATGCCGTCACGGGACTAAGCGGATCTGGTCCTGCGTACATTTATATGGTGATCGAATCATTGATCGATGGCGGTGTGAAGATGGGCCTGCCACGTGACATCGCCACCACGCTTGCTGTGCAGACCGTGCTTGGTTCGGCAATGCTCGTGAAACAGTCGAACATTCATCCGGCCATTCTCCGCGATCAGGTCACGACACCCGGCGGCACGACGATCAACGCGATACACGAACTCGAA
>DATGXR010000134.1:0-11569 GCA_035298825.1 Bacteroidota bacterium | reverse complement strand
ACGTATGATTTGAAATTGTCAAGGATCGCCTGCCAACCGTCGCGTTGCCGTTCAATCGAGTTCTCGTGTTCGGCGTCGAACGTCTCGACGATATGTGTTTGAGATCCGCGCGGTTCGAAAATGACCTCAACCTTCCTTCCGTCACCGAGCCTGTAGACGATCAATTCGTACTGATTCACGGTCTCATACGTGCCGCCGAAATCGAATCCCATGCTGCCGTCTTTTGCCTCCATCCGGGAAGAGAACTCTCCACCCGCACGCAGATCGTTCTTCGCATTCGTCGTATGCCAGTCTTCCGACGCAGCGTTCCAATGAACGATATCTTCCGGAGTGGTCCAGCATTTCCAGACCGCTTCGACAGGGGCGTTCACTACCGTTTCAACCGTTATTTTTGTTGCCTGAACAGTTTCCATAATGATCTCTCCGATGTGTGATGTGGTTATTTTTTTTGCGAGCAATTGAACATCCACTGAATCCCATATTTATCCGTGCAGCTTCCATAATAATCGCCCCAGAACATATCCTGCAGATCCATCGTCACTTTCCCGCCGGCTGACAGGGCAGTGAAGAGCTTTTTTGTCTCTTCACGCGTATCGGGCTCGAGCATGATGTGGACATTGTTGCCCTGATCCACACGAAATCCCATCGATTCTGGAGCGTCCGTCCCCATCAATACGTGGCCTCCAATGATCGGCAATTCAATGTGCATGACGAGATTTATATCCCTCTCGGCAAGCGGCGGCGCGCCTTGCTGGGGGGGGAAGTCGCCGAAGCGGGCAATCCCCGGCCCTCCGAACTCACCGCCGAATATCGATCTGTAGAACTTAAACACCTCTTCCGTGTTCCTGGAAAAGTTCAGGTATGTGCTTACTCTGCTCATCTGATGACTCCTCTGGCTGGTGAAGTGGATGATCGTGCCCGGTACTGCGCCGGGGCTGTGTTGAGTGTGTCGTCATTAACATCACAAGGTTGAGAAAAGTTCATGCGGCACTCGTAACGCAGTGCGAAATTTCTTGCGATGGAATGTGTAGTCCGCGAAATTTTTCGGGATGGAATGGTTAATCCGCGGAACGCCAAGTATCAATCGTGCGCGAAGATTCAATTCTCTATGATGCTTGATTCCATTGCAAGCGAACGGTATATTGGCACACTGGCCTGGTACGACCTTCCGGCTTCAATACTGCCATTCATGCTGTAAACGACACAGGCCAATGAGTGATGGGCGTATATCTGATACGTTGTTTTTTTGCGGAATTCGAATGAAATCAAAATTGTTCCTTTTTCTTGCGTCAATTCCCGTGATTGCGGCAGCGGCCGCGCTCACGAATATTGCAGGCATTAAAACACATTATTATGTATGGGAACTTCTTGTCGACGGTAAAACGTTGCTGCTTATTGGCGCTTTTGTGCTGTTCTTCAGGCCGAAAAATTGGCGGAACGAAGGGCAGAAAAGGGGTGTTTTCAGATGGAGTATCCTTCGGAATATCGGGGCGTTTTTAATTCCTGCCCTGGTTGCAGGCGGACTGGCGGGGGCGGGGATTTTATTGAAAAAAGTTTCGTATGCCGATCCCGAAAATGCAACAACGATGCTGCTCACATTGATCTTCGATATTCCGGCGATATTCATCTTTTCAGTCACAACTGTGTTCGTTGAAGAATACCTGTTCCGGGGAGTGATTGTGACTGAATTTGAACGCAACGGTGCGCCTTCAACCGGGTTGTTCGTTTCATCGTTGTTATGGGCGCTGTATGCCATCGTCGACGAACTGCCGATCGATGAGTTTACGTGGGTCAAACTGTCCGTTCTTCTGTTGTTTTATTTTTCTGTCGGCATCGCCTGCGGCTCTCTGTATTTTTCGAGCCGGTCCGTGTGGATCAGTTACGCATTCCGTATCGGTGTGCTGACAATCACGCCATCCTTTCTCTCCGGAGTCACCGGAGCGACGGACGCGTTTTTCGGCACCGAAAATTTTTATTTTTTAGGCGACGGGATCATCGCATCTGCGCTGCTTGTGACGATTTTTACGGCGCTCTTTTTTGCGACGGTCGTTCGAAGGAAGCAGCAGGCGGCAATCGCCTATGCGGTGAAATAGGGAAGTCAAAAAGATAGTACTTGACTTTTTGGCGAAAATAGGCGTATTTTGATGTATAATGATATGTGGAAATCACTTCAAGAGATGAACGAGGTAATAACCCTAACTATCGGATATCAAGTTCACTTTTTAAACTAACCAGATGAAGGAGACCGCGATGAGCAGATACAGTGAAATCATCGAACTTGTCCAGAGCTTTGAAAAAGATTTCGTTAAATTCTACGAAAAAGGCAACAAATCGGCCGGTACACGCGTTCGCAAGCACATGAACGAACTGAAGAAAAAAGCCCAGGACGTCCGCAAGGAAGTCCAGCAGATCAAAGGCGTGGGCGAAGAGGAAGGCGGAGAAACAGAGACCGCGGCCGAAACGCAGGGATAAGTCGAAATTAATATGGATATGAGAAAGACCGGCCGGGATTCATTACCGCGCCGGTCTTTTGCCATATAGGGGCAGGGAACGAGCGATCGATCCGATGCATCAATCTGCGATCCTCGCGCGGGAACCTTTTTCTGATCCTTGCGTCTATAGATACAAGACACAGAAACTCATGAATTCACCGGCAATATTTCAAATATCCGAGGAGACACTTCCTCTGGAATCGCGAAGCGACGAAGCGCTCATCACGATGTTTCAAGGCGGCGACAGAAGCATCTACAGGGTGCTTGTGGACCGTCATAAGGATCGTGTGCGCAACGTCGTGTATTCGATTTTCCGCGATCCGGACATGGTCGATGATATGGCCCAGGAAGTGTTTATCAAGGCGTACGAGGCCCTTCCGAATTTCAGATTCGAGTCCTCGTTCTATACCTGGCTCTATCGGATTACTGTGAATAAGGCCCGCGACGAGATGCGCAAACGGAAGGTGAAACGATTCTTTTCGCTCGATTTGATGACAGAGCAGAAGGAACACCATCCGGCGCTTCAGACTCAGGCCCCGACTGATATGGGGGTGGCTGATATGGTGACAACGGCGCTCGATCGTTTGCCCGAAAAATTCCGACTGCCGGTGATCCTGAAAGATATAGAGGGACTTTCATACGAAGAAATCGCCGAGACGCTCGATTGCGAGGTCGGCACAGTGAAATCCCGTTTAAGCCGCGCGCGAGCAATGTTGCGCTCAATTTTAACGCCGCTCATGGAGGCAGAATAACCAATTTGTCTACCACAGGTGTGCATACGCATATGAAGCAAATTTCACCCAAAATAGTGAGCGAAAAATTGTCCATGTATGTCGACGGCATGCTGGACGATGCCGAGGCCCGGCAGCTCGAGGAATACATCGCAGCGCACCCTGATGCGGCGCGTGAACTGGCGATGCTTCGCACGATAAAGAAGGGACTCAAAGAGTCACCCCGCGTGCCTGAAAATTCCTGGTTCTGGCTTCAGCTCTCGGGAACGCTCGAAGAACGCCGCGCTCAAAAAACCGGCGTGCTGAAACGCTGGACGCAACGGTGGTGGTCCGCGGGACTTGTCACGGCTGGTGGGCTTGCCGTCGCACTTGTGCTTGTCCTGAAGGAAGGGGATTCTTTCCGCACATTCTTCCAGGAAAAGAAGGACCAGGTGGCGCAGGTGTATTCAAACGGCATCATGAAGGGCGCGATTATGCCCCTTCTGTCGTCGATCGACAAAGAGAAAGTGCTCCAGTTTGCGCTCTTTGGAAATCTGGCCCTCGATTCGACAAATACGCTCAAGGTCGCCAAGGGCGAGGGTGAAAGTTATAAGGTTGAAATCGGACGAACTCCGATGACGAAGAAGAAAATCACGCTGCCCGAATTCTACGCGGCAATCAACGCGACGCCGGAGCAGTCCGAAGTGGTCGATTCGATACTCAATTATGGGGCGGCGAAAATTGAAAATGCCGTGCTTGTGGGTGAAAAGGACGAGATTGCCATTCACGCCGACATTGCCCAACTCAATCGCGTCATGGTTTCGACAATCGCCGAGGTGCTCGAGCCGGCACAGCGTGTGCATTTCAAAAAAATGCTGAGCGAAAATGATGCGCCTTACGCTGTCGTAAAAGCAAATGCGCCTCCGGTTTCCCCCGAAAAGATCTTCAAACGCATGGCGTCGATCCCGCGTTCGAACCGATACGTCGTGATTGCGGGCGATTCAGTTTCATTTGCCGATATGCCGGGTGACGTTGAGCGGTTCAGGGTGCACGCCGAACATCTGCAGCGCACGCTGCCGAAACTCAGGGCCGTGCAGGAAATGATGCAACAGTTCGCCGATCGAAGATTACGGTTCGAGCAGAAGATGTTGCAGGAACGCCATCCGCTTCGCATTTCAGGCAATGAGGATGTGCTCACGATACAGTTCGAAGAGAACCAGGGCTTCGCGCCCGCTCCGTTCGACGAGGAAATCGTTCAGCCACGGGTGCACGTCCAGGGCTGCGCGGCGAAGAATCAGAAGGCGCTTCCGAACGACTGGCGTTCGTTGAATCGTGACAAGCAAATCGATCTCGATGCGGTCATCGGGGCGCAGCAGGAGCGTCAGGAACAGATGGAAGAGCAGAGGCAGAAACAGCACGAGCAGCAGCTGAAGCAGAAGCGCAAGGCGAATATCGAGTTGTAAAAAAAAAGAAAAACCCCGCCGGGAATCACCGACGGGGTTTTTTTCTATTACATACCTTCTTCCATCTTGTTATGATGTGCGCGGCGGATTGCCTTGATTTTCTTCATCCGCTTCTTGACCGAAGGCTTCGTGAAATACGCGCGTTTTTTGAATTCCTTCAAAACGCCGGATCGTTCGTATTTCTTTTTAAAGCGCTTCAGCGCGCGATCAATGGATTCGTTGTCGTTAACGTTAATACCGACCAAAAATAGTCACCTCCTCATACACTGCCGAATCTCTTGCGGCAGGGGATTAGTCTTCCTGTAAATTTTCAATTAAACGCCGTGATCCGTTCTTCTCGAAAGACACCCAGATGGCATTTCCGCCGCTCGAGGTGCGCTCTTTAGACGTGACCATCCCCATATCATCCCAATCGGTATGATAGATGGAGGAACCGACTTCATAAATATTTGTGGGAGTGTAAGCGATGCAACTGTCGCGCGTGGGTTTGGGCGCGGGTTCCGATGTCTGCAGCGAACGATCGACCATCATGCTGTGATGGCACCGTGTGCAGCGATACCAGACCTGGCTTTCGGAGCCTTCAACCGCGCGGATTTCCATTTTGGCTTCGCGGTTGCACGAGACGCAGTGCTGTGTCACATATTTTGCTTTGCTCATACAAATCTCCCTGCTTGACAGCATACAGAAGGATTGGAAATCATCAGGACGGTGAGCAACATGTGGCGCATGTTCTTCATCGGCCTGCTCTTCTTAATACTTAATGATAAAGAAATCGCGATTAAGAGTCAATTAAAATTTTATTTCCTCCTTCTCTTGACAACTGTTTGAAGGTTTTCTATATTTGTGAAGAATTATACACACTTTGAGGAGCATTGCATATCGGATTTTGTTAAAGGGTATCAAACGCAGACAGTTTTTCTCGGCTCTAAACACCTTTAACGTTTCGTATGCGCATGCTTTTTTTATGTACCGGACGTTATGGGAGGTGAAGCCCTCTTACGTTCGGTTTTTTTTTGCATTTTTCAAACTATGAAAAAAATATTCCTCCTTCTCGCCGTCTTCACCGCAGTCGCGTATGGAAGCGGAAGTGATCTGCGCGTGATCGAATCGACAGACCGATCGATCACGCTCGAGTTCACTCCGCACTATGCTCCCATACAGACGATCACATCAGGCAGCGATCGATTCTCGCTCCAGACGTTCAATCGCGCGGCCGTCGACGAGTCGAAACCAGGCGAGCCGGATATGCGCTTCGTCTCCGTGCCGCTGGCGCTGCCCGGCGCGCAAGGCGCCATGGTCGAGATCGTCAATGCGGATTATGAATCGATCGAAGGATTCAATCAGTCTCCCGTTCCCGCGGTCTTCGCGCCGTCTGAAAAAAATCCGACCGGCCGCGTCTACACGCAAAATTTTTCAGGCGTGCAGGGATTCTATCCGTCCACTGCGGCGTCGATCGTCAACATTTCGTCACTGCACGGATGGATCGTCGGTTACCTGAAGCTCTATCCCGTCCAGTTCCGGCAGTCATCGCGCACGCTTAAAAAATGCACGCGCATGGTCGTGCGTGTCACCTACGGCGCACGCGATCTCCGCGCCGCAGCGGCCGACGATGCGTCATTTGCCGGAGTGCTGCTGAATTACAACACGGCCCGTGCCTGGTACACGCAGACCCCGGGCGGGTTGTCAAAGAAGCCTCTCATCAACAGCGTCCGCTCTGCCGGTCAGTGGTTCAAACTTGAAATTACGGACGACGGCATCGTGAAAATCGATGCGGCGTATCTGCGTACGCAGGGAATCGATCCCGCATCGCTGTCGTCCATCAGAGACATTAAAATTTTCGGTGGCAGCGGCCGTCCGTTGAGTCCCAATGTGCATTCGATTTCGGATCCCGATCTCTCCCAGTGTGCGGTGTCGTATGTGGACAAGAACTCGAACGGAAAATTCGATGCGGACGATCTGGTGCTCTTCTATGCTGAGGGACCAAACGGATGGGTGTACGATCCGGGAATGCGCCGCTTCTCGCATTCGATCAATCCCTTTACATCGAGCAACTATTATCTCATGCAGATCGTCTCGGGCGGAACGGTGAAGGAGATGCCCGTCCTTGCATCATCTTCGGGAACGCCGGCCTCGGTGACAAAAAGCACGGGGATGATGTTCTTTGACGAAGACAAATTCAATTTCAATCAGTCGGGTCAGATATGGGTGGGACCGCCGATGACCGACAAGGCGCTTTCACGCGTCGTGTCGAATAAGCTGACCGGATATGCGTCGGGCACAGCCGTCACGTATCGGTACGATTTCTTCGGCCGCTCGCCGGTGCCGTCGAGCTTTACGCTCGAAGAGTCCGGCGTGACGATCGGCACTGCGGGCATCGCTCCGATGTCGACAGAGGAAATGGCGAATCCGCTCAACGACTATGCGATTGAGACGAACGGTGAGATCAGTGTGGTGCCCGCATTGACGGATGACCGCTCAACCGTTCGCATGACCTATGCCGCAGGCAGCGGCAGCGCCGTCGGCTATATCAATTGGCTCGAGATCATCTACGATAAGCTTCTTGTTGCATCCGCCGATGAGCTTGTCTTCACCTCGCCCGACGCGGACGGTGATGTCGAATATCCCGTCTCGGGATTCACAACCAACACGGTTGCAGGCTTCGATGTGACGGATGTGCAGAATGTCAAAACGATCGACCTCAAACTGCAGCAGCAGATGGGAACATTCAAATTTACGGATAAGCTCGTCTCGGCTTCCGTGAAGAAATACTGGCTCGGCGCCTCGTCGGCATACAAGACGCCGAAATCCACTGTCAAGCTTCCGAACACGAACCTCCATGGCATCGCGCCGGGAGCGGACTTCGTCATCGTGACGCATCATGATTTCATTACCGAGGCGCAGCGCCTGAAGACGCACAAGGAAAATCTTCCCGGCTCGAACGCACTCAAGACGACCGTCGTCGACGTCGATTCCATTTACAATGAGTTCGGAAACGGCACTGCAGATCCGACGGCGATCAGGAATTTCCTGCTGTATGCATCGGAACGCTGGCAGCTGTCTCCGCAGTACGTCCTGTTCTTCGGCGACGCGAGCTTCGACTACAGAGGCATTGCCGGATCCGACAAAGGCTGGGTGCCGACGTACGAGACCGTTGAATCGAACAACAAATTCCGTTCGCTCTGCCTCGACGATTATTTCGTCCGCATCGACACGGTGTCGGCAGACATCAGCCGGATGGGACTGGGACGCATCGCCGTGCGTTCGATCGAAGAGGCGCGCTTCGCGGTCGACCGCATCATCGCCTACGAACTTAATTCGGCTCAGGATCAATGGAGGAACACGATCACGATCGTCGCGGACGACGAAGTGGCGCCCGATACCCAAACGGAATACGATCACACGGTGCAGGCCGAGAACCTCGCGCAGTATTACACGCCGCAATTGTTCGATGTGAAGAAAATCTATTGTGCAGATTATCCCGCCGTCATCACGCCCCAGGGGCGGCGCATTCCAAGCGCGCGTCAGGCGCTGCTCGACCAGGTCAACCACGGCGGTTCGCTGATCGTCAATTTCACAGGACATGGGAATCCGCAGGTCTGGACACATGAAAGCATCCTGACGCTCGAGGATACGAAGACGCAGTTTTTCAACAGCAACAAACTTCCGTTCATCGTCGCAGCCACCTGCGACTGGGGACGGTTCGATGCGACGGACGTTCAGAGTTCGGCCGAAGAGCTCATGAAAAACCAGAGCGGCGGCGCGATCGGCGTGCTGAGCGCGGTGCGCGCAGTGTATTCGGCCGACAATGCGCAGCTTAATTATGCATTTTATCAGTATGCCCTGCCGACGGATCAATTCACGTTGAATCCGCGTCTCGGCGACGCGTTCATGCTGACGAAGAACGATCCCGCCGCGGGCGACAGCGAAAATCGTGAAAAATATCATTTGCTGGGCGATCCAACACTACGCCTCAGTGTGCCGCGCATGGCAATGACAATCGATTCGATCAACGGCCAGTCGACTGCCGCTGCAGTGGCAGATACGCTCAACGCATTGGCAAAAGTCACTGTGAAGGGATATGTGCGCAAATCGGATATGACTGTCGATGCCTCCGTCAACGGCACTGCGCTTGTCACTGTCTACGACGCCGAACGCGACAAGCCCATTCAGGGTTTCAGTTATCCGTTCTCATACGTTCAACCGGGAGCAGTGCTCTATAAGGGAGAAAATTCGGTTGTCAATGGAAAACTCGAAGCGACATTCATTGTGCCGAAAGATATCGCATACGACAACAAGAAGGGAAAGATCTCGGTCTATTTTTCGTCAGCCTCTGCCGACGGACGCGGCTATACAACAAACCTTATCGTCGGAGGCACCACCCGCAATGCGGCTGCCGATACGCAGGGTCCGACGCTCTCTGTGTATTTCGATACGCCCTCGTTCAAGTCGGGCGATGTGGTGGGAGAGGAGCCGAAATTGATCGTCGCCATGTCTGACTCATCCGGCATCAACTCCGCCGGCACAGGCATCGGTCATCGGATTGAAGCCTGGATCGACAACAGCGCCAAGAGCACGGACCTCACGGATTATTATAAGAGTAAGAAGGACAGTTATCAGGAAGGCACGGTCGAGTATCAGTTCGGGAAAATCGAACCCGGCACGCATTCGATCGTGGTCAAGGCATGGGATGTGTACAATAACCCATCGACCGCCGAGGCTTCATTTACTGTGGCATTGGGAAGCGGATTGTCGCTCTTGAATGTGTTCAATATCCCGAATCCCGTGAGCCGCATGACGACATTCACATTCCAGCACAATCAGCTCTCGCCGCTCGATGTGCAGATCAAAGTCTATTCGGTCGCCGGCCGGCTCATCGCGCAGATCGATCGCTTCGCCATGACCGACCGGTTCGTGCAGATCCCGTGGGACCTGCGTGACAACGACGGCGATGTGCTCGGCAACGGCATCTATTTCTATCGCATCATCGCAAAAACCACTGACGGAAAATATTCAAGCGAAGCCTTGGGCAAACTCGCGGTTGTCAAATAATGAAGCGCCTATCAATGAAAAACGGAATCATTGTTTTATTCTTCTCATCCAATTTCTTTATGTAAGGAGATCACATGAAAAAACTCATTTTTGGAATCGTTATGCTGATGGGACTGATGCTCGCGTCGGACTCCGTGCATGCGCAGGGGAATACCGCCGTGCCGTTCCTCTTGATTTCCCCCAACTCGCGCGCCAGCGGCATGGGAGAATCGGGAACGGGTGTGGCAGACGACGCCGCTGCGCTGTTCTGGAATCCCGCAGGTCTCGCATTTCAAAAGGGTTCGGAAGTGAGCTTGTCGCATGCGAAATGGCTTCCGCAGTTCAACTTGTCCGATCTGTTCTATGAATACCTGAATTTCAAGACGTCAATCGAAGACTTTGGAACGGTCGGGGCGAGCGTCACATACCTGAACCTGGGTGAGTTTATCCAGACAAGCGACCAGGGACCGGAGGAGATCGGACGGTTCAAGGCGTTTGAAGTCGCGGCCACTGCGGGAGTCGGTGTGAAGATCTCCGAAGACTGGGGACTGGGTGTGAATCTCCGGTTCATTAACTCGCGGTTGTCTCCCATCGGCACGGCAAATGAAAAGGGCGACGGTGTGGCCTATAATGTGAGCGGCGACATCGCGGCGATGTATAAACCGAAGCACATGGTCCTTCCGTTCACGGATATCGACGCGGGCAATCACTTCAGCTTCGGCGCGAACATTTCGAACATCGGCCCGAAGGTTGTCTATATCGACGCGGCGCAGGCCGATCCGCTTCCGACGCAGCTCCGCGTTGGTGTGGGTATCATCCCCTTCGAGGATGAATACAACAAGTTCCTGGTCTCGGTCGACTTCAGCAAGCTTCTCGTGTACAGGGATTCGACAGGCTCCGATCCGTTACCGAAGGCGATGTGGACATCGTTCACGAAACCGAGCTTCAACAATGTCATGAGATCGATCAATACATCCCTCGGCCTCGAGTATACGTACAACAAATGGATCGCGCTTCGCGCCGGTTATTATTTCGAGGATCCCAGCTTCGGTAATCGTAACTTCATGACATTCGGCGCCGGCATCAAGTACGACATCTACGGCTTCGATTTCAGCTACATTTCGGCAAAGGACGAACAGAGTCCGTTGTCCGATACGCTTCGCTTTACGCTGCTTGTGCTCTGGGGCGAGTAAGTCCGATCTCCCGCGCGCAGCAACGCGGCTCCAATAAGAACCATTCCCGAATTGAATGCGGGATCACGGCGGTCCCGCATTCTTTTCCCTCTTGACCGCCGTCCGGAACGTTTCTGTCACATGAAAAAAATTCTCACAGTCCTGGTTCTTTGTTCAAGCGTCGCGCTCGGCAATGGGCAGCGAACGCTCTCCCATGCGCTTTCCGGCGTTGTTGTTCCGCGCACGGCATCGCAGCAGCAGACGCTCCGCATTCTTGCGGTGAGAGTGCAGTTCAAGGAAGATTCCGACTCGAAGACAAGCGGGACGGGACATTTCGATCTGTCGGACAGCGCCAGGCGGATCATTGACGCGCCTCCGCACGACTCGGCGTACTTCGCCGATCATTTCCGGTTCGCGCAAAATTATTATTCTAAAGTGTCGAACAACCGGCAGACCCTCTCGTTTACTGTGATGGGACGAGTCGTGACGCTTCCCGATACAATGAAAGTGTACGCCGCCGATCAGGCCACGGGCAATCTTCCCCTGACGAGACTCGTCGACGATGCCTGGCATGCGGCCGATTCGCTCAATCCCGGATTTCCTTTTCAGGATTACGATTTGTTCGTGATCTTCCATGCGGGCTCGGGCAAGGACATCGATCTGCGCGCCTCGCTCGGATACGATCCGACGCCGTACGATCTGCC